>JAKFXO010000022.1 GCA_021731345.1 Candidatus Peribacterales bacterium
GATGTGGAAACGGTACTTACCCGGCATTGCTTTGCGCACGAGTGGGATGACGTCCCTGAGCACAAATTCCACGATGACGCGGTTATGACCCATATTGTAGTTGGATGTCAGATAGACGACGTCTAATACCTCTTTGTCACGGTGCGTGCGCTCTACGAGGCACTGCGAGAGGCCTCGGAGTGGCAACGTTGTGGCGTACTTTGCTCCCAGTTTTTTGTACCACCTCTCTTCATTAGGGGAGACAGCGAGAACGGCATCACTTTTTTTGGATACCATCCATTCACTCACATACTTCGGCATCGCTTTCAGGATCGATGTGATACTGCGATCGTGATCATCCATACACTGCGCTGCTTCATTGTTCGATGACTTTAAGATCACCGGAATGCCGTACGCATGGAAAATGTCCGCCATTGGCCAGTGGCTGCAGTACTCGAGCCACGCGACTGTCGGCTTAAATTCTTCGATCATCTTTTTGACGACTGCGATGTACGCGGGATCAGCGAACTCCAGCGCGGCGCCATCGAGCCAGCCAAAGTTGAGAAACGGAAGCCACGGCTTTTTCAGCAGAAGTTTCCATGCTTGTTTCATGTGAGGCACGAGCGTCATGTCCACTCCCTCATGATCAAAAACGGCCTGCAGAGCCACTTTATCTTGGAAGTCATGATAACGGCCGATAACTTTCACATCGTGTCCCAGTTCCTTCATAAATTTCATGCCGAAGAACCTGTCCTGCTGGCACGCACCCGGCATCGGGTACGGTGCCCACGGCGTAAGAATGAGGACGCGTTGCTTGTTCATGCTTAGGAGATGACGGTCGAAGAGAGATGTTCTGTCCCACGCACATCGCAGAGCAAACGAAGCACGCTGTTTGCATAAAGGTCGTGCTTGGCTTTTGCGTAGCGCTTCAAGTTTTCGATGAACTCCGGATTTTGCTGTGCGATACGGACATTGATCCAGCAGGCATTCGCTTCGATGAATGCGGAACCGAATTCGAGCTCACCCTGCTTTGTCATCTGGAAGAGAGTGAAGCCCTGACTTTCCAGGTATTCGTTTATCGCTTCGTACGTTTTCTCATTTTCGTAGATCGGTTTCATGCGGACTTCAAGCTCCAGTGCCGCAACACCTGAAAGTGTGTTTTTTGCTCCCTGCAGCACCGCAAGCTCGGCCCCCTGTACATCGATCTGTAGAAAGTCGATGGTCGGGAGTTTAGATTTCAGTGCATCGATGGTCGTGACGTTGATCGTTTCTGTTCCGACAACCTCGAAAGGTCGCGTGTTCCAGCAGAGCGGAGTGACAACACGCTTGATGGCAGCTTCATCTGGCTTGAGGAGTGAGCACCAGCCGCGCGCCTTCGTGATGTACAGGGGGGCGGTACCGTCTTTGTCCGCAAATGCATGTGGAACGATCCAATCAAACGCTTTGGTTGCCTGCATTTTTGCGAGTCCTGTGGATTCTGGTTCTACACCGATCGTTTTTACTTTGCCACGGAGCCGAAGCCACTTCGTATACGGATCAGCTCCACCTCGTCCGCCCACTTGCATGACCGTGAACAGCTTCCCCGTCTTCGTATTGTCGTTCGTTGCGGTGATGCCTGATACCACGGTACCGAGGAGCAGCACGGACGCCTGCTTCAAGACCGGAAGCCGGAGTACGGAAACGATGAACTTGCGTACGTTCTTCATGGACGCAGTGTACATGATCCCTAGGCCTTGATTCCGAGCTTTTTCATGTCCGAGGTCATCATAATGTCTGCGAGTTCTTTGAGCGTGGTCTTCGCTTGCCACCCTAAAACCTTCTTCGCTTTTGACGCGTCACCGATGAAGGCCTCTTTCGCAACCGTCGGACGTTTGAATCTCGGATCGATGCGGACGATGACGTTTCCTTTTGCGTCTTTGTACGTTTCGTCATCACCGTCACCCGACTTCGTCCACTTCATGCCCGTGCAGTCGAGACAGTGCTCCAGAAATTCGCGTACTGAATGACGATGGCCGGTAGCGAGTACGAAGTCGTCAGGTTTTTCCTGCTGCATCATGAGCCACATTCCCTCCACAAATTCTTTTGCGTAACCCCAGTCGCGCTTTGCTTCTAAGTTTCCCAGCGCCAGACAGTCCTGCCTTCCGGTCATAATGCGTGCGAGCGAGAGCGTGATCTTTCGCGTCACGTAACTTTCATCACGCCTTGGCGATTCATGGTTATAGAGGATGCCGTTCACTGCGAACATGCCATAGCTCTCGCGGTAGTTTCTCGTGATGTAGAAGCCATAGGCCTTGGCTGTCGCGTAGGGGTTTCTGGGGGAGAACGGTGTTTGTTCATTCTGCGGGCTGATGGTCGTGTCCCCGAAGAGTTCGCTGCTGCTTGCCTGATAAAAACGTGCCGGACATTCTGTGCGATGCAACGTTTCTAGAATGCGCGTGACACCGAGACCGGTGATATCCGCGGTGTGTTCGGGAACGCTGAAGCTTAAGTTGATCTGACTCTGTGCCCCAAGATTGTAAACCTCGTCGGGACGCACTGTGTTGATGACGCGTACGAGCGAGTTACAGTCTGAGAGATCGCCGAAATGGCGCGTCATCGCTCCACCCTCTGACGTGCTGCGGGATTCCGCATGGGAACGCTCGAGTCCGTGTACGTCGTATCCTTTGCTCGCAAGAAGTTCAGAAAGATAGGAACCGTCCTGCCCGCTCGAGCCGATGATGAGTGCGGAGCGCTGTGATGACATACAAGTCTTAGAGCGTGATGCCCACTTTCTTGCAGTCCTCGACGAGCATGATCTTCGCAAGCTCCTCGAGTGTCGTCTTCGGCTCCCATCCAAGCTCTCTCTTTGCCTTGGATGCGTCACCGACGAGCAGATCCACTTCAGCCGGACGCTTGTAGCGCGGGTCGATCTTCACGATCGCTTTGCCTTTATCGTCCTTGTAGACCTCGTCATCGCCTTTGCCCGACTTCGTCCACTTGAATCCGGCGTGCGTGAGACAAAGCTCCAAGAATTCGCGAACAGAGTGCGCTGTGCCGGTTGCAAGAACGTAGTCATCAGGCTTTTCCTGCTGCAACATGCGCCACATTCCCTCAACGAATTCTTTCGCGTAACCCCAGTCACGTCGTGCTTCCAAGTTTCCGAGATACAGACAGTCCTGCGTACCGGCCAGCATGCGCGCGATGGTGATGGTGATTTTGCGAGTGACGAAACTTTCACCGCGGCGTGGTGATTCGTGGTTAAAGAGGATGCCGTTCACCGCGAACATGTCGTAGCTTTCGCGATAGTTTTTCGTGAGGTAGTACGCGTATGCCTTAGCGCAAGCGTACGGACTGCGCGGATAGAACGGCGTCGTTTCCTTCTGTGGAGTTTCCATCACCTTGCCGTACAGCTCGCTGCTGGATGCCTGGTAGAACTTGGCAGGAAGTCCGCTCGTGCGGAGTGTCTCCAGCATGCGCGCAACTCCGATGCCCGTGACGTCGCCGGTGTTTTCCGGAATTTCGAAGCTCACGCCGACGTGGCTCTGCGCTCCGAGGTTATAGATCTCGTCTGGCTTTGAAATAGTGAGAATTCTTAGGAGTGAGTTCGTGTCGCTCAAGTCTCCGTAGTGGAGGAAGAGCGGCTTCTTCGTCGCATGCGGGTCTGTGAACATGTGTTCGATTCTTCCGCGGTTGAACGTGGAAGCGCGGCGTACAAGTCCGTGGACTTCGTATCCTTTCTCAAGCAGAAGTTCTGCGAGGTACGAGCCGTCTTGGCCCGTGATACCAGTGATGAGTGCGCGTTTCATAGCCATGGGAAAAATGAGGGAATCGGACAGAGTCTACAGGAGGCCGCACATGAGCTGTACTTCGGCGTCCGTGAGATCGGGATTATTTGCGAAGTAGAAGCCCTGCGAGTGGATAATGCGAGAGTTCGGACAGTCGGCTTTTGGCAGCTCTTTTGTCCAGAACGGATGGGTTGTGATGTCACCTGTGATGATTGGCCTCACTTCTACCCCCGCATCCTCAAAACGTTTCACGGTGTCTGCCAAAATCTTCGGAGATTTAGCGACGAGCGGCATCGCGAAGTTCGAAAGACGCTCGATGTGATCTGCTTTCAGTGGGTAGTAGCGATCTTCATGCTTCTGTGCGGCGGCGTGGAAGCGTACGAAGTTGTCACTGCGCTTCTTGATCGTCGGTTCGAGCATTGGAAGTTGCAGGTAACCAAGGAAACCGGAGATTTCCGTTGTGCGCAGGTTGTATGCGGACTCGTAGAATGTGTAGCGTGCGTGGAAATCATCGACGCCGTGCTTTGTGCGTAGAGTCTTCTGCTCCTCTGTTGTCAGGTTTCTGTCCCAACCGTGAGCGCGAACCATGAGAACCATGGACGCAAGCTCTCGGTCATCCGTGCAGATCATGCCGCCTTCGATGGTGCTCAAGTGATGCCCGACAAAGAAGGAGAATGTAGATGCGAGCCCAAAGTTTCCCAGAAGCTTTCCTTTATAGCGTGTGCCGAGCGACTCGCAGTTGTCTTCGAGTAAGATCACTCCTTTCTTCTTGCAGAGCGTCGCAATGCCTTCGATATCACCGCAGAATCCGAGCACGTTGGTAATGAAGACGGCCTTCAGTCCATCAATATGCTTTTCTAGTAGAGCAGCCGTCATATTCAGGTGCTCGAGTCCACAGTCGATGGCGACCGGAATGAGGCCAAGCTGCATGACGGGCATGACGTTCGTTGCCCATGTCACGGCTGAAACGCCGACCTTGTCTCCTTTCTTCAGGCGGCCGAGATTGAGGAGAGCTTGAATGAGCCCTAGGTTTGCCGCACTGCCGCTACTGACGAGCACGGATGTTGATCGTTCCTGATATGCGCAAAATGCTTTCTCAAAGGCTGCACACTGTTCGCCCATGCTGAGCCGCGGAGACGTCTTCACAAACTCCGCCAGACGTTCACGCGTACGCGCTTCATCAAAGAATGTGGAGCGCATGAGGGGAATCTTGATCGGAGTCATGCGGAAATCGTACCATGTTTCCGGTTTGTTTTGACGGCAAACGAAGTCCCCCTACACTCCTCATGATGAAAGTCGCGTACTGCACCAACGTACGGCTTCCGAGCGAGCGTGCCCATGGGCATCAGATCGCTAAGGTTACGGAGGCTCTGAAGGATATGGGCCACGAGATCGAGATATTTGCACCGTATCGCAAGAACGTCATCGAACAGTCGTTCGAGTCGTACTACGGCATCACGTCTCCGATCCGTCTCCATCACCTCGGTTCTACCGACGGAATTGCCGCATGGTGGGCACCTGGCATCGTGGGGCTCAAGCTCACGACATACTTGCTCGGTAAAAATCTTCGCAAAATTCTGAAGAGCAGGCCGCAGGATTTTGATTTTTTGTATACCCGCACGCCTGAGCTCTTGCCGTACGTGACTGGTCTCGGCATTCCGGTGATCTTAGAACTTCATCGCATCCCGAGAATCGGCACGCGAAAATTTTTGCGGCTTCTTCGTTCGTGCAAACTCATCGTCGCCTTGACGAGCCCCATGCGCCAAGCACTCATTGATATGGGTGTGTCCGACGTTCCGGTGATCGTAGAAGGGGACGGTGTCGACTTACACGATTTTGAGGCATTGCCGTCGATCAAAGATACGCGATCATCGCTTGGTGTTGCGGAAAACACGCCACTCATCGTCTACGCCGGACAACTCAAATCCATGGGTCTTTCCAAGGGTATCCCCGAGCTTTTGTCGGCACTCGAGCTGTTGCACGACCGTGGTCTTGAGTTTCGTGCTGTCATCGCGGGTGGGCCTGAGTCCGAGAAGGATCGTTTCATCGAATCCATGTCTGAGGGCCTGAAGTCACGTGTTCATTTCACTGGTCACATTGCTCACCTCAAGATTCCGACACTCCTCACGGCTGCTGATATTTTGGTGTACCCCGCACCGAAGTCCGAGCACCTTTTCTATACTCGCGATACATCGCCACTCAAACTCTTTGAGTACATGGCCGCAGGTAAGCCAATCGTCGCCGCAGATTTACCGCCACTCCATGACGCAGTCGACTCCTCTATGGTCACATTCTGCGAGCCTGGCAGCGGAGATTCGCTTGCTCAGGCCATTCTCATGGTGCTTGAGCATCGCGAGGAATCACAGAAAAAAGCCCGGCTAGCACGTGGTCATGTGGAGCAATTTACGTGGGAAAAGCGCATGGAGCGCATCCTGAAGGCTGCTAGACTGATCACGTCATGACGACGATTCTCAGTAGCGCCTCCGCACGTCCGAACTTTGTGAAGCTCGCGGCGGTTCATCACGCACTCGCGAAGCGCGAGGGTGCGAAGCACATGATCGTGCATACCGGACAGCACTACGATCCGCTGCTTTCAGATATTTTTTTCAAGCAACTTAGTATTTCGGAGCCAGATCAGAACCTTGGCGTGAAAGGCGGCGCGAGCCGGGAAGAGACGATTCAGATGACGAGTGATGCGATGAAGCCAGTGTTGAAGCTCGCTCGTCCGGACATCGTTCTCGTGTACGGAGACGTAAATGGCGCCGTGGGAGCAGCGAGAGCTGCTGCCGATCTTGGTATCAAAATTGGGCATGTCGAAGCAGGTCTTCGTTCGTTTGATACTGATATGCCTGAAGAGTTGAATCGTATAGAGATTGATTCACTTGCTGATGAATTATTTGTGTCTGAAAAGTCTGGCGTTGATCACTTGAAAAAAGAAGGCGTGAAAGGTCGAGTCCACTTCGTTGGCAATACGATGATCGATACGCTTGTTCGTATGACGCCAGCCATCGATGTTGCACGCCTACCTTTTGACCTTCCATCGCGTTACGCAGTAGCGACGTTGCATCGTCCTTCGAATGTCGATACGAAAGAAGCGCTCGAGCGAAACATCACTTTTCTGGCTGAAGTTGCAGAGAAATGTCCACTCGTTTTACCGCTTCACAGGCGCACACAAACGGCTCTTGCGACGTATGGGCTAAAGCTGAGTGATCGCATCCAGTCAATTGATCCACTCGGATACGTGGAGTTTTTGCGTCTCGTCGCTTCGGCCGAATTCATCCTTACCGATTCAGGCGGCATTCAGGAGGAAGCAACGTTCTTGCAGAAGAGATGTTTCACGTTGCGCAGAAATACGGAGCGTCCTGCGACCATGAAAAGTGGTAGCAATGTTCTCATTGATCCTGAGAAGTCATCAGATAGAGAGGCAGTGTTCGCATTTGCAGCGAAGTCAGTAAAGTTTTCCGTGGATATTCCGGAACTCTGGGACGGCAAGGCAGGGGAGAGGATTGCCGATGCGCTGTGTGATTGATAGAGTGACTTCTGCATGCTGTTCTTCAAGAAAAAAGCACCTGTCTCGAATGTCTACGTCTGGGTTGTGGCTGCAGTCATTCTTGGGCTGAAGTCATTATGGATTTTTCTCATGCCGATGCGTGGCCTTGCGACCACGACGTGGCTCATTGATGACAGTTTTATCGAGATGAAGATCGCAGAAAATTTAGGGCACGGGCTTGGGTTCTCGTTGGATGGCATTCACGCCACGACTGGTGCGCCGTTCTTCTGGATTTACCTTTCGTCGCTTAATCATATTTTCTTCGGACCTGATCTTGCTATTCGCATGACCTTTTTCGCGACCGCCGTACTTGGTGCACTTGCCGCGATCTTTGTCTTTCACATTGCTCTTAAGCTGACAGAGGACAGGCGCATCGCGTGGACGGCATTCTTACTCTCGTCACTTACGATGAATGCGTTCCTCAATGCCCTCAACGGCATGGACACCGCATTATTTACCCTCCTCGTTATTCTTAGCGTGGCGTGTTATCTAGGCGTAGGTAAGCCAAAAAAATGGACCGGATTTCAGTGGGGATGCGTCACAGGACTGGTTCTTGGCCTCACGCTCATGACGCGCGGAGACGGTATTTTTGTCGCATTCGCACTCGGTTGCGCGAAGCTCTATGAAATCTACAAAGCTCCGCTTTGGGAAAAGAAAGAACACATGCGTACGCTTGCAGGTATCGTATTGATCTCAGCCGTTTGCTTTGCATTCTTTATGGCGTGGCAACTTCTGCAAACAGGTTCGCCACTACCTGGTAATCAAGTCGGTCGCCGTGGCCTCTCGCTCGCATGGCACAACTTTTCGTACGACAACTTTTCGCTGCCGTATTATCTCAAGATCGTCGTGTGGAACGTTTTTCAGCTTGATGAGCTCATCACTATTGCGACTGGAGGATCCATGCTCATGCTCGCGGGTTTAGTGAGTGGCGTGCTTCAGAGAAAGCTGCGTGTGCTTGGTGTTTTCACCGTCATCTATCTTGGTATTTTTTTCGCTTTACTCGTTGGATACCAATGGTACTTCGCCAATCTCCACGGTCTTCGTTACATCAATCCTGCCGTTCATCTTCTCTTTATTTTTGTTGCAGCACTTTTGTGGCAATTGCCTGTACAGCGCTGGAGAGCGCCTGCAGCCATATTCCTCACTATTTCACTTATCGTGCTCTCTGGTTACAAGCACTACCAAATGACGTCACGCCTGCCGTGGGCTCAGTACATGAGCTATGTCGGTACGCCGAATCCAGAGAAGAGTGCAGTGTTCTGGGGCACGATTGATTGGATTCGAGACAACTTGCCGCCGGACACCATCGTGGGAGTACGCGATTACGGACGCATCTCGATGTTCGGTGATGTGATCATCCAAGACCTTGCCGGCAACATTGACCCAAAAGTTGCTGAAGCCCTGAATGACGGCACACTTAAAGACTATCTGACGGAGCTCAATGTGACGTACTTGCTCATCCCAAGCCTTGAGATGCGCACCGACGTTTTGTACCAGTATTTGCACAAGAACCTGCGCCTCGAACAAGTGAAAGTAGCGCCAGAATCACCAACGCAGATCCTCTACAAAATTATCCGTTAATTGTGTTCGTGATATCGACGACCGGCTGCTTGAACGTGATCGATTTGTAGCAGGAGTGTGGCGTTCCGATGACAATGATATCCGCTTTTGCGAGGACTTCTTCCTGCGAGACGAGGCCTTCACACTTCACGTACGGGTCAGCGCAGAGGACTTCTTTTGCTTCAAGCTCAAGCACTTTACGAAGCTTGTACGAGAGTGAGCTGCGGTTATCATCGCTCTCTGGCTTGAATGCCATACCAAGAAGTCCGACTGTCATGGTGCTCAGGTCATGTTTTTCTTTGATGCGCTGCACAAGAATGTATGGCAGTCCTTCATTGATCATCATTGCAGCTTGGCCGAGCACGAACGAACCGTGGTTGAAGGCACCGAGCTGCATCGTGTCTTTCAGAAGACACGGACCGGCAGCGAAACCAGCGCGCGCAAATGACTTCATGCGTGGGTAATCTTGGCGAAGTCCGGCGTGGATTTTGTCAAAGTCGGCACCGAATTCCTGCGCGATAACCCAGAACTGATTCGAGATCGCGAAGTTGATGTATCGCCAGGCGTTGGCGTAGAGCTTGGCGAGCTCAGCCTCGATGGGACGAATGAAAATGGAGATGGGTGCGAGGCTTTTAAACAGCTCCGAAGCGCGCTTCGCAGCCTTGTCGCTAAAACCGCCGATGAGCTGTGGGAGCTCACGGAGTTCTTCTAAGGACTTACCTTGCACGATGCGCTCAGGGCAGTACGCAAGATCAATATCGCTCTTTCCCATGTCCGAAAGCTGGCGTCCGAGACGATCCGTCACACCTGGGAAAAGTGTTGAGCGCAGCACGAGGAGTTGGCCGGGCTTCATTGCGTTCACAATTTTATGCACTGATGAATCGAACGAACTCACGGACGGATCCAAATATTCATCGACCGGTGTTCCGATCGTGACGATGACGATGTCGACTTCTTTGAGGACATTGATGTCAGTTGTTGCTTTCAACTTTCCAGATGCAAGAACTTTCGGAAGTAGTTCCTCGGCGCCTTCTTCCACAAACGGCATCTTGCCTGCCATGACATTTTTTACACTCTCAGCGTTGATGTCCAAGAGGTGCACCATGTACCCCTTATCCGCAAAAGCCATGCCAAGCGGCAAGCCGACGTGGCCGCAACCTCCTACAATGACGATGGATTGATCTTTGGTAGGCATAAGGAAAAGACGGAACCATTCTCGGCGTAAACCGTGACAGGGTCAATCAGTCTTCTTTTTGATCGTCCATGGCAGCCACGCGCGGCGCATGCCGAGGAGGTACCAACGGAGGTATTCAGGAAGCCATGCCCAGAGTCGGAATTTGGATTCACCAGCTGTACGGTCATGCCAGACCGTTGGTATTTCGGTGATCTTCCATCCGTTCCAGTGCGCTTTCAGCATAAGTTCAAGCCCGAGCGCGAAGCTCGCTTTGCTTTCGATGGGTATGGTGAGGATGCGTCGGTTATAGGCGCGGAAGTTATTCGTTGCGTCGTGCGTTGGGATGCCTGCAAACCAGTGGAGTGTGAGTCCTGCAGTGCGCGAGAGCGTGCGTCCGAGGAGCGGTCCGCCGATGCGTCTCCCTCCTTTCATATAGCGTGAGCCTGCCGCGACATCGAATCCGCTTCGCACTAAGTGTACGAGTTCTGGGACATCATGCGGATCATCAGCTTTATCAGACACCATCGTCACGATGACATCGCCTTGCGCTGCAGCGAAGCCGGCTTTGTACGCATTCAGTACCCCGCGACCGATCGTATTGTGCACTGGACGGACGTTTGGATTTTTAGGTTGCATTGCCGCAATCGCTGGCAGCGTGTCATCCTCCGGGAAGTCGTAGACGATGAGAATTTCATGCGGCTCTTTCATGCAAGACTCCATCTCCCGCAAGAAAGACACGATATTCCCTCCTTCGTTAAATACAGGTACGACGATGGAGAGAAGTTGAGGCACGATGTTTAGTGTACCATCCGAAGCGCATGGCATCCCACAAAGTCCGCGTTGGCATCATCGGCACCGGTTTTGGCGCATCTGTCCAGTTACCTGCTTTCCTTGGCATGAAAGAGGTGGAAGTTGCAGGTATTGCTTCTAGCGACTCAAAGAGGTCTCTTGAGCTCCAGAAAAAATACAAACTTCCGATGGCTTTTGCGTCATACGATGAACTCCTCGAATGCGATGAGATTGATCTCGTGAGTATTGCGACCGCACCTGCCGAACACGAGCGTCTCGTAAAGAAAGCGCTGGAGATGGGAAGACACATTTTGTGTGAGAAGCCGTTCACCATGAGCTCGAGTGCTGCAAAAGGACTTTTGAAAGAAGCGAATGCCAGTCACATCATTCACGCGACAGATTTTGAATTCCGTGAACTTCCAGCACTCAAGTTTCTCGTGAGTCGGCTCATGGCGGGTGTTACCGGACGCATCGTATTCGGTGAACTCAGGTGGGTTGTAGGTTCATGGGCTGATGCAAAGCGCCCATGGAGGTGGCAGTGCGATAAAGCCCAAGGTGGAGGCGTTCTGACGGCTCTCGGTGTGCATCTCTTTAATACTGCTGAGTCCATTCTTGGGCCTCTCGATAAAGTGCAGGCGGTGACGGGCATTACCATCACGGAGCGCAAAGATGAGGAGGGAAAGAAAAAGCCCGTGACGAGCGAAGACCACGCGACGATCGACCTCACAGGCAAGTACGGTATCCCGGTTCGCATTGTTCTCTCGAATGTTGATCCGAAGGGATCCGGCTTTGGTATCTCTATCAGGGGAGAGAAAGGAGTGCTGCTTCTTGAAAGCACCTCGCAAGAGTACGGCAGTGGCCTGCGAGTCCGTGAAGGCGCCAGCCCCGACTCCGCAAAAATCGTGTACGAAGACCCCAAGCCCGAAGCAGGAACCGACGCACGCATTCCGCCATTCCAAGCGCTTGCACGCAGACTCGTTGCTGCAATCCAAGAAGATGACCGCACATTCGGTCCATCGTTCCAGGATGGCGTCAGGGCACAAATGTTTTTGGAGGGTGTTCGAGCTTCTGCCGAAACACGAACTTGGGTGGACATGGGGAAGAGCTCAAAATAGAGTGTTTTCACTATGAAGAAGACTCTCGTCACCGGCGGTCTCGGTTTCATCGGGGCATCACTTGTCAAAGCGCTCGTGGAGCGCGGCGAAAGCGTGCGCGTGCTTGATAACTCGTCCCGTGGCTCGACCGAAAAGCTGGGCAAAGCCGCATCCGACGTCGAGATCATCGCCGGAGACATCCGCGATCCGGCACTTGTCAGAAAAGCTGTGAAGGGAACGAACCGCGTTATGCACCTCGCATTCGTGAATGGCACCGAGTACTTCTATAAGTACCCAGCCTACGTTTTGGATGTTGGAGTAAAGGGCATGGTGAACGTGCTCGATGCATCCATTCAGGAAGGCGTGAAAGATTTCGTGCTCGCATCCAGTTCCGAGGTCTATCAGACGCCACCGATGGTACCGACACCAGAGTCAGTTGCACTCTCTGTTCCTGATCCGCTCAATGCTCGCTATTCGTATGGCGGCGGCAAGATCATCAGTGAACTCATGGCCATCAACTACGGACGTACGCACTTCGAGCGTGTGACGGTATTCCGCCCGCACAATGTGTACGGTCCTGCGATGGGCTTTGAGCACGTCATCCCGCAATTCGTCGGACGCATGCAGGAACTTTCCAAAACGTCCAAGGACAAGCCACTGAAATTTATGATTCAAGGTTCGGGCGAGCAGACGAGGTCATTCATCTACATCGATGATTTCACCTCTGGCCTCCTGTGTATGGTTGATAAAGGAGAGCACCTCGGCATTTATCACATCGGTACGCTGGATGAAGTCCGCATTGATGAACTCGCTATGACGATCGCGAAGCAGATGGATCTGCAGATCGAGGTCATCCGCGGTCCAGAGGCCCCGGGCGCTACCTTGCGACGCTGTCCTGACATCTCTAAGCTCACTTCACTTGGGTTTAAGCCGCGTTTCAGCCTTGAAGACGGCCTCAAGCCCACCGTGGATTGGTACGTCCAAAACCGCGCACCGAAGCGCACCATCTCAGAACCCGCACTCTTTTTCCCTTCATGACCATGTCTTTGTACGGCCCCGTCTCCGCTTGTCAGACCTGTGGATGTAAAGATCTCGAATCCGTCATCTTCATCGGCTTCCTGCCGTCCGTGAACATCATGAACACGCTGGGAAATCCGCATGATAAAGAGAATTTTTTCCCGGCTGACATGATCCGATGCAAGAAATGCACGCTCGTGCAGCTCGGTTACACCGCAGATCCGTCACTCGTCTTCCCGCCTGAGTATCCGTATACGAGCGGCACGACCAGAATCCTCCGTGAGAACTTCGCTGATCTCTATCGCAATGCAAAAGAGATGATCGGACTCACGCCTGAGCACTTCATTATCGATATCGGCAGCAACGATGGAACGCTTTTGAAGAATTTTAAAGACGGCGGACACAAAGTTCTTGGTGTCGAGCCGTCACTCACGGCCAAGCTTGCTGAAGCCGCAGGAGTAGAAACACTGATGACGTTCTTCGGTACTGCAGCCACGGATACAGTCCTCAAGTCGCACGGCAAAGCTGACGTCATCACCGCTGCCAACGTCTTCGCACATATCCTTGAGCCAAACTCGGTCGTCGAGAACATCGTTCGTCTCCTCAAGGATGACGGCGTGTTCATCTCCGAGTCGCACTACCTCCTCGATCTCATCAAGACGCTCCAGTACGACACGATTTACCACGAGCATCTCCGTTATTATTCGCTGGAGAGCATCAAGTTCCTCCTCGAGAAGCACGGCTTCACCGTCTTTAAGGTTCAGCGCATCCCGACACACGGCGGTTCCATCCGCGTCTACGCAACTCGTGGCAAAAAGTACGCAGTGGACAGCTCCGTTGCCGAGGTATTGAAGGAGGAAGAGAAGGCCGGACTCAATGGCACATCGTGGATCGAAGGTTTCCGCAAAGGAATTTTGGATTCCAAGCTCGGACTCTACAAAATTCTTGCCGACATCAAGGCTAAGGGGCAGGCGGTCTACGCCATCAGCGCGCCATCACGCGCTTCCACACTTGTGAACTACGTCGGTCTCGATGATGGACTCATTCCGTGCGTCATGGAGATCAAGGGGTCTAAGAAAATCGGTAAATTCATGCCTGGTCGCAACATTCCTGTGCTTGAGGAGACGAAGCTCTACGACGATCAACCGCCGTACGCGCTCCTTCTCTCATGGCACATCGGTGAAGAGCTCATGAAGAACCTCAAGAAGCGTGGCTTCAAGGGTGATTTCATCATGCCGCTGCCGGTGCCGCGTATTGTGAGGAACTCTGAAGTTGCGTAGGGACAGGTCTATAATTACGCAGATGCGCATTGCTCTCTTTTCCTCGACGGCGGACGCAAAAAATGGCTACGGCAATATCACCGTTGAGCTCTGCCGTGCCTTCAAAGCACTGGGCACTGAGTTCACGCTTTTTCTCCCCGAAGCAGAGAAGAAGTTTGCTTTGCAGTACATCCCGGATATTCCAACCGAATTCTGTCTTCCGCCGTACATCTTCGAACTCAAGAATCCGAAGTCGCTTCTGCACCTCAAAAATATCGATCTCTCTGGATACGATGTCGTCCATTCCATTTTGGATTTCCCATACTGCGTGATGGCTGCACGTTTGGCGCAAAAATATAAGAAGCCTTTCATCATGGGTTCGCAGGGAACATACGGAGTCGTGCCACTTCTTCGGTTTCCAGATCGACTCGCGCTTGAATTCGCGTACGGACAGGCGAAGAAAATCATCGTACCGAGTGAATTTACAAAAGACATCATCCTGAAGCACACGAAAAAACAGTACGAGATCGACGTCGTGCATAACGGCGTGAACTTTGAACGCTTCGCAGCCCCTTGCGATGCATCGGCTATTCGCGTCAAGTATTCAGGTAAGACAATCTACCTCACCGTCGGTGGACTGAAAGAAAGGAAAGGCCAAGACCTCGTCATCGAATCTCTTCAGATTCTCAAGAAGTCATATCAGGATTTCGTCTACATTCTTGTCGGTGCCGGTGAGTGGAAAAGTGTTCTGGAGGCGAAAGCCAAAGAGTGTGGGGTCGACAGCCACGTCGTATTTGCAGGGAGTCAGGATAGTGATGCACTCGTTGCGTACTTCCATGCGTGTGATGTCTACGTGCACACGCCGAAGGTGGTGAATTACAACTTCGAAGGCTTCGGCATTGTGTATCTGGAAGCCGGAGCATGTAGTAAGCCGAGTGTCGCTACTGACGCTGGGGGAGTGGCGGATGCCGTCATTGACGGTGAGACCGGTGTCATCCTCAAAGATGGAGACACGGAGGGCATTGCGGCAGCACTCCTCAAGTTTTCTCGGGATCCGCTCTACCGTAAGCGTCTTGGTGATGCAGGCAAGGAATATGCAAGAGGTCACGATTGGTCGCTCATTGCCCGCAGGTACATGGGATACTATCTGGAGATCCTCGGGCGCCCGGTAAAGGCTACCCGCTAGAGCCTTCCTGTCCTACACTGGGCGGCATGAAGAAGGTTCTGATCACAGGTGGCGCCGGTTTCATCGGCGTCAATGCAGCTAAGCGTTTCCTCGGCGCAGGGCATAGCGTCACTGTGCTTGATAATCTCTCCCGAAAGGGTACGGATATCAACGCAAAGTTCCTTGAAGACAACTTCAAAGGAAAATACACGTTCGTGAAGGCGGACATCAGAACGGATAACGATGTCCTGAAGAAACTGGCCGCAGAGAATGATGTCATTCTTCACCTTGCAGCGCAGGTTGCAGTGACAACGTCGGTCACTGACCCGCGTACGGACTTCGATATCAATGCACTTGGTACGTTTAACGTTCTTGAAGCTGCTCGTGCTGCGAAGATCAAGCCTGCCGTGATCTACGCGTCTACAAACAAGGTCTACGGAGGACTGGAGCACATGCCCGCAGTCGAAGATGGCAACCGTGTGAAGTTCAAAGACGCCAGGTCAGGTGTGGATGAAGAGTGCCCAATGGATTTCCACTCGCCGTATGGATGTAGCAAAGGTGCTGCAGATCAGTACGTCCGTGACTACGCACGCCTCTACGATATGAAGACGGTCGTGTTCCGCCAGTCGTGCATCTTTGGCCCGCATCAGCTTGGTGTCGAGGACCAGGGATGGGTTGCGTGGTTCCTCATTGCTGCCATGTTCAAGCGTCCTGTGACGGTCTATGGCACAGGAAAGCAGGTGCGTGATCTTTTGTATGTTGATGACCTCGTCGATCTGTATGAAAAAGCCGTCGAGAACATCGATGCCGTTTCCGGACAGGTGTTCAACGCTGGCGGAGGCATGAAGAACAGTCTTTCACTCCTCGAATTCCTCGGCATGATCGATACAGACTTACATATGCCGATGCAGTACACCTTCTCGGACTGGCGCCCTGGTGATCAACCGATCTTTGTGAGCGATAACGCGAAAGCGAAGAAGCTTCTTGGCTGGGAACCAAAGACGGACGTGCGAAAAGGCATCGTGAACCTTGTGCAGTGGCTCACAGAGAACAAGTCGATGCTCGAGCAGTTCTACAAACGGTAAATCTCTTCAAGTTTCTGAAGCATCGTCGGAAGTCCGAAGTGTTCGGTCATTCTTTTGCGTGCTGCAGCTCCGAATGCCGGAAGTTCAGCAGCATTGTTCACGCACCATTCCATTTTTTCTCGCCATGCCTGCTCATTCAGCGGATCAATGATCCATCCGTTGACGCCATCGTGCACGGATTCCTTCGCGCCACCCCACGATGTCGCGATGACCGGACGCTCTAAGGCCATGGCCTCAAGGCAGACGGTCGGAAAACAGTCTAAGCACCTCGAAGGCACTAAAACGACGTCTGCAGCAGCATATTGCAGCTTCATGTCGTCGGTCGATTGATTGTAAAAGATGTGCATTCGGTCTTTTACGGCTGCAAATTCATCCGAAAATCTGTCACCGGCAAGTACAAGGTCGGCGTTGCTTGGCAGTGTCGCTGCAACCAAGGTTGAACCCTTATCCACACCCATGCGTCCGGCAAGGAGGAATAGAAATTTGTACTGCGGAAGCTTGAGTTTTACGCGCGCGTCGGATTTTGTGATGCTTGGTTTCCAAAATTCGAGGTCGATACCGTTATGCAGAGTTTGAAGGTTCGTGAGTCCGCGTTTTTCCAAGTAATTTTTTAGCGCATCGCTTACTGTGAGGACTTTGTTCGCAGATTTCAGGAAATATGTGATGAGAATGTTGCGGAAAGGGTTCCAGCTCCACTTGTGCCTCTTGGCTTCTGTAAGCCATAAATTATTTTCAAAGCCGCGAACCTTGCCATACGCGACGTGCGAAACGTCATGGCAGGTCACGATAAGTTTCATGCCACGTTTTTTCACCGTCGGCATCCATCCGTATCCTATTTGCCTGGAAATTGTGTGCGCATGAACGACGTTTGGCTTGAACGTATCGATATGTTTCAGAACTGCGTGGTCACGGGAGGCCGAAAAGACCGATCGCCAGTGTGCCCACCTCTCGGACTTTGGTGTTGTCGTCAGAATCTGTACGCCATCGATGTTTTTTGGAAGTGTTTCAGCCTTTGCTGCTGACAGAATTGCGACGTCGTGCCCTTCTTTTCGCTGGCCACGCGCAATTTCGGTCACGATGCGTCCTGTGCCACCGAGTGTGTAGGGCGGAATGCCGTCGACGATATGGAGAATCCTCATGCTGGCTTACGTAGGAGCCTCGTAAAGATGTAGAACGTCACAAGAAGCGGTGTCATTTGACCGATGAAGTAGGTCAGTAGGAAAGTGACCGGCGGCGGGAAGATATGAATGAGTATCAGCATCGCTACAATCATGAATACCCAGTTTAAAAGTCCGATAATGATGGAAAGTTCAGTGCGTCGGTACAGCCTGAGGATTGGCGAGTTGGCGATGCATAGTGAATTGACGAGCAAGATGAGCAGCAACCACAGTGTCATCGGAATTGCGTCCCAGTATTCAGCGCCGTAGAACCAAATGATGATAGGAGAGAATGCGATGGCAGCACCAAGCGAGAGAACCGCATGGAAAGCGAGCGCATGCTTAATGAGTTTTGCAGCATTTTTCCGTACCACCTGCGTTCCCTCCGCCATCATCTTGCCAAACGCAGCTGTTGAAAGGTCTCCGGCTTGTGGCAGAAGTATGCTTCTTGGCACATTGGCGAGCTGTACACCGATTTTTGCAATACCGATGAATGATGCCGGTACGAAGAGTGAGAAGAGGAAAAAGAGCCCCTGCGGGAAGAAGTTTCCGATCGTTTTATCTGCGGTAATGACAAGCCCCTGCACCAAATACTGACTGCTTTCACGGAACGGCACACGGAGTGTTTCACGGATGCCCGGAAGTCCGTGTTTTCGTGCCACGATACGGAGAGTGATGAGTGAAATAGGGAGGAAGAAGAAGCTCACCGCAAGTTGTGTCAGGAGAAGCGTCCAAATCTTTCCGCCGAGAAGTAGTGCGATGACCGCGAGACCGAGATACGAAAGATTTGCAGCTTGTTCCAAGAATACTTTTAGACGGATGCGGCGCAGCGACTGCAAAATGATGAGTGTCATACTGTTCCAAATCTCACTGATCTGGAAAAAACACAAAATGCGCGCGTATTTTCCGATTTCCGGTGAACCGTACAGATAGTGCGAGAGTCGTGGCAGCACAGTCGCGAGAATGACGAGCAGGACGACGTTAACAGAAGCGACGGTGATGAAATTTGAGAGTACTGCAGCCTGTGCATGACGATCTTTCTTGCCGTAGGCTTCCGAGAAAAAGACGTACAGAGACTGCCCCTGTCCAATATTGAAGAATGCGCTGAAAGTGCCCGCAAAAGCTACGACAACGGCGTAGAGGCCATATTTCTCAACACCAAGAAGGCGTGCAAAAGCGATGGAACTGACGAAGCCGGCCGCCATCAGCACCATCGACCCAGCTTGGATCGTGAGGACGTCACGCACGAACGGAAGTTTACGCAGGCCTAAGATGTAGCGGGCGGGATTCATGCGTCGTAGACGGTTTCAAACCAGTGGTGCAGCTGCGTGATATTCGCAAGCGGATGCAAATTGTAGCGGGTTTTGGCTTTATGCTCCTCAAACATCTGACGAAGCATCTTGGTATCGAAATATTCATTGATGCGCTTACCTTCAAGCGCTTCTTCTACGAGCGGTGCGCACTCTCGGCGAATCCACTTGGCGAGCGGGGGATAGAACGATGCCTTTTTCAGAGTGAAGAGGTGTACAGGAAGAATGTTTTGATACGTATCCTTCAAGAGTGCTTTCGTACGGTTCATTTCGACATGCCAACTGCTTGGTGTTGCGTGCGACCATGCGATGACGCGTGGGTCGAGGAACGGAACGCGGCACTCAAGTCCGCTTCCCATGGTCACTGCATCGGCAAGTTTCAATGATTCGTCGACAAGCCACAGATGTCGGTCGACTTCCATCAGCTTTCGGACCGAGTCACCGGAGACTCGCGCAAAATGTTCGGAGAATTTCTGCGAGACGGCGTCTTCAACAAACCAATTTCCTTTCACAATTGACCGCGTCTCGGCCATTGGCCTCGCAAGCAGGCGTTCTGCTAAATCAGCCCCAGGAGCCATTTTGAGCACGTCTGCAGGCTGCCCTGTCAGTGTTCCTGCAAGTCCGCGGAGTGAAGATGGCATCCATTGGAGCATTGAGAGAATCTTTGTGATGCGGTACCGAGGATAACCTCCAAAAAGTTCATCGCCACCGGCACCCGAAAGCACCACGTCCGCTTTTTTCTTCGCCATTTTAGAGAGCGCAAACTGTGCGACCGACACCGCATCAGAGTTTGGCATATCGAGCGCGCGCGATGTGTCACGATACATACTTCGATACTGCTCAGCGGTGAGTGCGAGTTCCTCATGATCAGTGCCGTAGTACTTTGCAGTCATTTGTGCGAGCTCCGCGTCTCTGTTGAAGCGCGCGGCG
>JAKFXO010000026.1 GCA_021731345.1 Candidatus Peribacterales bacterium
GAGTATTATCTGTAATGATTCCCACTGAATAGTTTCGTCGCAATAATTGGGCAATGGCAAACATCTCATCGTTCTTTGGGAACTTCCGCAAGGCATCATGGAGAGTTTTTAGATCAATTGTTTTTCCGAGCGCAGCACAGAAATCATCCATCAGAGTTGCATGAGTGCCATTTTCTTTCAGAAGGTGACCAAAGTGTGTTCGGTACGTGGTTTTTACATGCTCCATATCAAGCCCCGTAGCTTTGCTGAGATTATTGCCTATTGTCGTACTTCCGTTGAAATCGGTTGTAAGAATACCATCGAAGTCGAAGAAAACGGCTTTGATCATAGTGATGGTATTTTAGAAGAGAATCTGTGTACGGGATACTATTAGAACTGAACGCCAAAAATCGCTTCTATGAGCGACATTCAAGGTTTCTACCATGTAAATGGCGGAGCCAACGGGACTCGAACCCGCGACCTCTTCCGTGACAGGGAAGCGCTCTAACCAGCTGAGCTACGGCTCCACACGTGTGGTTACATTTCTACGTGTCACTAAAACGGTGTCACAAAGGATCAGGCGGTGCTGCACTCTATTGCAGCCGGGAAAGAGTAGCAAACAAGCCCGTCCATGACAATGAAAGCGGACGTGATCCCAAATAAGCCGTTAGGCTTGTCTTTCCTCATTCCATGCCTTTTCTCGATACTCTGCGATTGCACGGTGCGTGTTGAAGTTTCCTGCGAGTCCGATGCTGCGCTTCATACGACGTGCCCATCGAACATGGTCGCTGTACTCAAATTCTGGAATCACTTGATACTGCAGTTCCGTGTACAGGTCTTCCGCGTCGATCGTGCGTGTGTCATCAGCATCGAGTGCCTGTGACAGTGGGCCGATTCTCCAGCCGGATTCCGGATCCGATGCGTACGCTTCGATCCACCAACCATCGAGTGTCGAAAAATTAATCGTACCGTTCACGGCAGCTTTCATGCCCGACGTTCCAGACGCTTCGTGAAGACGAGTCGGTGTGTTCAGCCAAACGTCCGCACCAGACACGAGCATCTTCGCGAGGTCAGGATTGTAGTTCGGGATGTAGACGATTTTTACTTTGTCTTTCAGTTCTCTGGACCTCTCGATCATGCGCTGAATTACCTCCTGTCCAAACGGATCGGCAGGATGTGCGTTACCAGCGTGAATGATCTGCACTTTGCCGCCACAAACCTCCACGAGACGTTCTAAGTTTGTGTAGATGAGCTCCGGTCGCTTGTACGATACCACTCTTCGAGCCCCTGCAATCGTGAGGACATTTGGGTCGAGTGCCACAGGTGCAAATTTGTTTGCGTGATCAATCAAACGTTTCTTCGCAGCTTTGTGCGCAGTCAAAAGTTCGGCGTCTGGAATGTCACGACAGTGCTTGCTCAGCTCTTCCGGTTTTTCGTGCCAACCCGGCGCATACGTATCAAAAAGCTTCTGCATCTCTGGGCTTGTCCAACGCCCAAGATGGACACCGTTTGTAATGAACCCAATATCTTCACCCGGGAACATGCGGTTACTCACCATGCCGTGCACTTCAGAGACACCGAAACTTTTTTTCGAGAGATGCATCGCGAGGTGTGTCATGGACAGTCCGTCTTCTCCTGCAATTTTTTTGATGTGCCACGGCAGGTTGTCGCCAAGGACTTTCCACGCCATGTCGTACGGAAAAACGTCGTGTCCTGCTTTTACGGGAGTGTGTGTCGTAAAGGCGCAGGAAGGCTTTACAGCCTCATCCTTAAAGTCGCGCTCACGCAGGAGTTCGAGCGTCAAAAACGCGGCGTGGCCTTCATTCATGTGGTATGTACCGATGTCTTTTGACTCATAGCCGAGTGAGCGCAGCATGCGTACTCCCGCGATGCCGAGTACACCTTCTTGTTTCAGGCGCATGTATCCATCCCCACCGTAGAGCTGACTCGTGATCTTCCGATCATCGAATGAATTTTCGGGAAGATCGGTATCCAAAAAGAACACCGGTACTTTGTGTCCTCCCCTTCCATTGATCGTCATAGCCCACACACCCACGGTGACTGCACGACCATCAAGCTGCACCGTTACTTTATTTGGCATGAGGCGCATGTGCTTCTCTGGTTTCCAGCTCACTTCTGCGTAGGACTGTGAACCGTCCTCACGAATCGTCTGTTTCATGTAGCCGTGTTGCCAACGCACGGTCATGCACGCTGCATGCACTCCCATGTCTGCTGCAGACATCATGAGGTCAGCTGCAAGCATGCCGAGTCCTCCGGCATAGGTAGGGATTTCAGCGGTGAGGCCGATTTCCATCGTGAAGTACGCGACGCTGAGTGGTGTTGGCATATATGTGTTATGATTATTATAACATATTATATGAAATAAGTACATATCCTTCATCCGCTTACAGAGCGGCTTCCGGGGCTCTTCTGTTCGTCTATACTCGGCTCATGATTGATCCACATATTTTTCGCGCGTACGACATTCGAGGGAAAGCTGGAACCCAACTCACAGAGGAGGCGTGCTACCTGATTGGCCGTGCATTCGGCACGGTGCTGCAGGAAAAATACGGCAAAGAACACGAGCATCCGACAGTCGTCCTCGGCCGCGATGCACGCACGCACAGCCCAGGATTTATGGCGAAAATGTGCGAAGGACTGATGCAGTCCGGTTGCGAAGTATATGAGATCGGACAGACACCGAGTCCGGTGAATTATTTTACGATCTGTAGCGGACACTTTGACGCAGGTGTGCAGATCACCGCGAGCCATAACCCGAAGGAAGATAACGGTATCAAGCTGCAGCTCCGTCATGCCGAAGCGTACAGCGGTGATGATCTGCAGGATCTACGGCAGCGAGTGGAAAGTGGAAAGTGGAAAGTGGAAAGTGAAATATTGGGATCAAAAAAAAGTTTTGATGCCATCACACCGTACGAAGATTTTCTCGTAAAACTTTTCAAGGATGCAGGCAAAGGAAAGACCGTCGTAGTCGATGGCGGTAACGGTGTCGCAGGCCCCGTGTACTGCTCTGTACTGCGGAAAACCGGTGCTACCGTGCATGAGCTCTACACCGAGCCAGATGGCACATTTCCAAACCACGCCGCTGACCCGAGTAAGCATTCGACACTGAAGGAATTGCAGGAGAAAGTACGAGCCGACAAAGCGGACATTGGCTTTGCTTTCGATGGTGACGGTGACCGCACAGGAATTGTCGATGAAAAAGGAAGTATCGTCACTGCTGATCAAACTCTCCTCCTTCTCGCACAGGATCATCTGACGCGACACAAAGATGCGCCGATTATTTTTACCGTCAGTAACTCGTCACTTCTGGAAACCGAAACAAAGAAGTGGGGCGGCACACCGGTGATGTGCAAAGTCGGACACTCATTTGTCGAACACGCGATGCGCGACCACGGTTCACTCCTCGGTGGTGAGCAATCCGGACACTTTTTCTGCGGCGAGAAGTACTTCGGTTTTGATGACGCGCTCGTGGCTTCCTTGAGGGTTCTTTCGGTTCTTCATACCCATAAAAAGCCTGTTTCAGAGCTCATTGCAGAGTTTCCTGTTGTGCATCAGACACCAGAAATGCGTCCGCATTGCCCCGATAGTCTCAAGGCTGAGATCGTAGCAAATGCGACGAAGCATTTTCAAAAGACGCACCCAGTTATCACTCTCGACGGTGCCCGTATCGACTTTGGTGATGGCGCATGGGCAGGCATTCGTTACAGCAACACGAGTCCGTGTCTGAGCATCTGTATCGAAGCCAGAAGTGAGGCGAAGCTCGCAGCAGTAGAGAAGGAAGTTCTCTCGCATCTTAGAACTTATCCGGAGATCGACTGGAAGCGCTGAACCGAGTCACTTGAACTTCTTTCAAGGCTAACCGCTTTCTCATGTTTGAGAGTTGCGAGATACTGCTCCCCTGTGACTGAAAAACTCTCCTTCTCCGGCAAGCGTTGGACACTCAAACGAAAGAACGTTGCGCCGGACATTGCGGGCATGCTTCGTACCGAGCGCGGCATTCTTGATCAAACTCAGGCAAAGCTTTCAAACCCGTTTCTTTTTTCGGATATGGAGAAAGCAGTGGAGCGTATTGAACGCGCAATTGAGAGTGACGAAACAGTCGCCATTTTCGGTGACTACGATGCCGACGGGATCACCGCAACAGCGCAGCTCGTGCGGTTCTTTCGTCGCAGAAAAGTCGAGCCTGTTGTGCATCTGCCTGATAGAGCCAAAGAGGGGTACGGCATGAAAATTGTCAGTATCGATGCGCTGAAGGCTAAAGGCGTCTCACTTATTATCACGGTGGATACTGGCATTGCCGCACACGCTGAGATTGCACATGCGAAAAAATTAGGAATCGACGTGATCGTGACGGATCACCACCGTCCGCAAGGCGGGGTGCCAGATGCATATGCCGTCATTCACCCAGAGGTGCCATCTGTTTTCCCAAATCCACACCTCGCAGGTGCTGGTGTCGCGTTCATGCTCGTACGAGCATTGGAGAAGATGAGGCCATGGGATGGTATCGATCTTGATATCGCACTTGCAGCCATCGGGACAGTAGGAGACTTGGTGCCGCTCACAGGTGAGAACAGATTGCTCGTGATCCACGGACTAAGGTTTCTCGATAACTTGCCGCCCTCCCCGCTCAAAGATTTTGTCGATAGCGTACGAAGCACAGGACCTCTGACGGCAACGGACATCGCATTCCGCATTGTTCCTCGTATCAACGCTGCAGGACGCATGGCGCACCCTCTGGTGGCTCTGGAGGCACTGCTGGGTGGCGGTGAGTCACTGGAAGAATTACACCGACTCAACGGTGACCGTAGGACGTTTGTTGAAGAATTACAGGAAGAAATCATTCCACTTCTGGATACGACGGATACATTTCTCGTGATCGCCTCAGATCGCATCACACCCGGAACTGCAGGACTCGTTGCAGGTCGTCTCAGTGAAAAATTTGGCCGTCCAAGTTTGGCTGCGGCCATCATGGGAGATCTTGCAGTCGGTTCTGTTCGTAGTATTCCAGAGATTGATCTCATGGAATGTATGGAGCATGCATCGGTGAAAAAATTCTTCAAGACATTTGGCGGACATGCGCAGGCTGCAGGTTGCACCTTCGCTCCAGTGGATGCTCCGGCTTTGAGCAAAGCACTCAATGCGCTTTTGAAGAAGCGAGGAGTATCTGTCGATACGCTTTTGCCCACACTCGAACTCGATGCTGCGCTGGATCAGCGTCATCTTACGATGGCATTTGCGAGATCTCTTACATCACTCGCACCATTTGGCACTGGCAATGCCGAACCAACGTTTCTGTTGTCACGACAGACGCTTACAGATCTTCGTACCGTTGGATCAGAAAAATCGCATCTACAAGCCAAAGTAAACGGCATTCAGGCCGTCGGCTTTCGTCTTGGTTCGTGTATCGATCAGTTGAATGCAGAAACGCTTGTCGATATCGCTTGCCGCATCAGTATCAATAGCTGGAACGGTCGCGAAAACGTGCAGCTTGTCATTGAAGACATCCGCACGAGCGAATCAAACGATTAAACACGATTGGTTCAGACTGGAACAAGTCCGCCTTCCATCTGGAAGACCTCGGTCACTGGAGCCTGAAGCGCCATGGCAACTTTGTAGGCTAGGAGGACGGATGGGTTCGTTGCACCACGCTCGATCGACATGATCGTCTGCCTGCTCACACCCACGCGGAGAGCCAATTCTTCCTGCGTCATACCACGTTCGAAACGAAGGCGGCGGATGTTGTTGTGCAGGACGGCGGGCATGAGTGCGGGGGAGAATCTCGTACGCGTGTTCGGTACGAAGTGCGGAGGCGATTGTACATTTCTCACGGAAGCTCGCAAGTGTTTGGAGTCACGTTGATTTTTCTTTCTTCTCAAAAAAGTTGCGTAGTGACCATCTCACAAAACTCGAACAGCGCCAGACGTAGTTTTTGCGCAGTCTCTGCGAAATTCGATACGATCCATTGAAATGATCCCCTCTCCGTTCCACGGTATCTTCTCATCCGCAGTCAATGCGGGGAAGTCGGAGACGGCGCCACGCATGCGCATGGAGGATGAAATGCCGAAAGCTCCAGTGGAGCAACCTGCCAAAGTTCCTGCGAAACAAACTGGTGTAGGACAAGTTGCTCTCGATATTTTCGAATACGAAAATTACTACATTCTTAAGGCTCCCATCGCTGGAGTTCGTCTTTCTGATATCGATATCGACATTCAAGACAGCACCATCATCATTCGTGGCGCACGTCGTCAGACAGATACGATTCCGGATGATCAGTACTACATTAAAGAGTGTTTCTGGGGAGACTTCGAGCGCAAGGTGACGCTGCCATGCGCCATCGACCCGCGCAAAGTGAAGGCAACGTTCAACAAAGAGTGCATCCTGAAAATCCTTGTTCCAAAAGAGGAAAAAATTAAAATCATCCGTATTAACGATTAATACTATTCGCGAAAGAGCCTCTTTGCCGTGCAGGTAAGTTCGACTATCCTTCTTTTCCTATGGTTCTCAAGAAACTCTTCATCATCGGTGTCGTTCTCCTCGCTGCGTGCGGAGGTAGTGCTGCTCAAGGCGCAGCGGATTACGCGACAGCGGTAAAATACATGCGTGGTGAAGGTGTCGCGAAAGACGAACAGAAGGCTATGGAGTATCTCCAGAAGGCGGTGAATGCAGGTAATGACAGAGCACAACTGGCACTCGGATATTTTTATCTCCAAGGAACTGGCGGTGTAGCTAAAGATACGACGAAAGCTGTGGAGTTTTTTACGATGGCAGCAGAGCAGGGTAACCGTGACGCACAGTACAACGTTGGTCTTGCATACGTTCGAGCTGAAGGTGTTACGAAAGATTTAGCAAAAGCGTACGAATGGTTTATGAAGGCTGCGTATCAAGATGATGCCGGTGCTCAGTACAACCTTGGCGTGATGTCGATCAATGGTGAAGGACATGAGAAAGACCCGCTCGCTGCACATAGCTGGTTCAAGCTTGCGCATGAAAAAGGACATGACGGTGCCGATGAAGGCATGGAGGCCGCAAAATCTGATATGACAGAAGATCAGATCAAAGAGATTGATCGTGCGTACGCCAAAATTGCACGCAAGATTAAGAAGCCTGCGGGAATGTAAGGATGGTTAAGATGAGCGATGCGAAACATGGCGTTTTTGATGTGTTAGACATCCCCCGGAGTCGAGCACGAGGCTCAACTCCGGGGATAGGAATAGGGTGTCAGTACGGGGGCGATCACATGCGGTCAGTGCGAGATCAGACTTTTGCGGGCTCCCTTTGCTTCAGGAGCGCGCGAGCGGCTTCGACTTCGTGCTGAGGTCGTTTGGCCAGTTCGGCTTGGACATCTCGAAGCGTCTGGGACGCAAAGCGTCCCTTCTGCACTGAAAGCCCAGCTTCGCGTGCGACTAACTCACTGACTGACTGCGTGTGGATTGCGCCTTGGTGCGACATACGTTTCTCTCCCGTGTGTGGATGACACACCGTGTCGGTCGACCTCCCATCAAGGAGATCTGGTTACCGAACGACGGTCCTGCGTTTTTCTGCTCTCCGGAGAGAGCTCAAACGACAGGTTTCGTATCGCTATGGTGTGAAAGAACATTTGAACAAAGAACCCTCAGTATTCTGGGAGGGGCGGCTTTCCGGATCGAATCTCTTACAGCGCGCCCGTCCCCTGATGCCAGGAGAACTTGCAAAGCGTAAGACGGATAGTGGTGAAGGTCATTCTAGGCACAGAATAGGCGGCATATGGTTATCGTCAAGTTTTTCAGTCTTTCTCCTTGAACTTTGGCGTAGGCTTGAGGAAACTCCGCAGGTGCGCGCCCTTCTCATCGACAACACCGATTCATTCACCTGGAACTTGGCGCAGCAAATTCGTGGCCTTGGTGCCACGTGTGAGGTCGTAGGAAATACAGACATTACTATTTCCGAGATTAGGGTGATGAAACCAGATCGGATCGTGCTATCCCCCGGCCCTGGCAGCCCAGAATCTGCAGGCGTTTCGCTTGATATTCTGTGTGAGCTCAGTGGATCAGTGCCTATTCTTGGTGTGTGTCTTGGTCATCAGTGCATGGCGCACGTGTTTGGCGGGAAGCACTTTGTCGGACACGCTCAGCAGGTGATGCACGGAAAAACGAGCAAGATTTTTCACACAGGGAAAAGCATCTTTCAGCGCATACCGTCGCCATTTCTCGCCGCACGCTATCATTCGCTCATCGTCAAAAAACTGCCGAAAGATTTTGAGCTTCTTGCATGGACGGGTTCTGGCAAAACGAGAGAAATCATGGCGATGAAACACACAACACTCCCCCTCTTTGGTGTGCAGTTCCATCCAGAGTCATTTCTGACGAAGCACGGAGAAAAACTCATGAAGAATTTTCTTTCGATCTCATGACCGAGACAAAAATCTCACTTCCCGGCTTTCACCCACTCCGGTTTTTTTCGAAGCTTCGGGATTCTGAGAAGAATATTGCGTTGTTCACCAGTGGAGCATGGACCGTTATTGCATGGGGTCCGTCGCGCATGATTCACGGAAGTGATGCGACGGTTTTTGAGCAGCTCAAAAAACTTCCAGTGCGAAAGTCTGCATTACCATTTGCAGGAGGCGCCATTGGCTATTGCAGCTATGACTTTGGCTGCGCGCTGCGGGGCATCGTCTCAAAGCATCGCTCAGGGCTTCAGGGTGCCGTTTTTCACGTGTACGACTCTGCGGTTTTGTGGGATGGGAAAAGCGTGACTGTCGTTGGTGATGCAGATTTCATAAAAGTCGTTGAACGAATTCATCTACGTCCGTTTTCCGGTTCCCCTCTTCCTCCGGTTGAGTGGAAGCCTGCACTAGAGCAGGCCGACTATCGAAAGAAATTTAACGCGGTGATGCATGACATTCATGACGGTGAGTTGTATCAGCTTAATCTCTCATACCCTTTCGCCGCTGAAGCGAAGACAAGCCCGCGAAAACTTTTTGCTGGTTTTACCGAGACGAATCCAGCGTCATGCGCTGCGTACTTTGAGCATGAAGATATGTCCATTATCTCACTGTCGCCGGAGCGGTTTGTGACGATTGAGAAAGGCATCATCACGACGCGTCCCATCAAAGGCACTCGCCCACGCGGCACAACACTGATGCAGGATAAACGGCTTGCAGATGAGCTTCTGGCGAGTGCCAAGGAAGCCGCTGAGCTGAATATGATCACAGACTTACTTCGTAACGACGTTGGCAAAATATCAGCTGCCGGAACGGTGAAAGTGCTGGAGCACCGCGCACTCCAGAAAAATCCTTCGGTGTGGCATACGTATTCGGTCATTCGCGGATCGCTCGAAAAAAATCTCCATCCAGTCGATGCATTCGCCTCCATGTTCCCCGGAGGCTCTGTTACCGGCTGCCCTAAAGTCGCGGCGATGAAAGAAATTGACCGACTCGAGGACTCCGCGCGCGGTGCGTACTGCGGCTCCATGCTCATGGTGAGTGCGAGTGGTTACGTCGACAGCACGATTCTCATTCGTACTGTCATACAGCATAAAAAGGCTCTGACACTGGGCATGGGTGGTGGAATCGTCGCAGATTCAGATTGCCTGAGTGAATATGACGAGACACGCAGAAAAGCGCATTCCTTCCTCACTTTTTCAGCATCCGAGTCGGCACAATACTTCCGCGGGAAGCGCGAGATTGCTGCGGCTACAGTCGTGGATCTTTTCGATCTGAGAAACGAGAAAGCAGTCGGAGCCTTTGAAACACTTCGTGCGGACTCCGGGAAACTTCATCATCTTTCAGCTCATCTTGTGCGGTTACAGCATTCCGCTGCATTGGTTGGCATCAAGATTCCATCACTCACTATTCTCGCAAAAAATCTCAGGCATGCAGTCAGGAATCATCCAGCTTCGGTACTGCGCGTGAAACTCGTGTGTACAAAGAATGACACGGTGATCGAGACAAGACCGCTTCCGATCGACCCAGCACGGCAGTACGGCATTGCGGTGACGGTGGTGCCTGCGGATCGGATGATCCCTGCGGCGAAGGCGCTCCCGTACAACCGCGAGTACGCAGCGCACCATGAGGCGGGCCGCAAAGGATACGGCGAGGCGCTCCTCCGACGTACTGACGGAAGCGTGACCGAAGGTGCGTACTCAAACCTCTTCTTCGTGAAAGATGGCGTGCTCTGGACTGCGGACGAGGACATGCTTCCCGGCATCACACGTGCGACTGTGATCAAGCTCGCAAAGCGCCTCAAGATTCCAGTCCACTTCGTTTCGCTCCAAGAAACCGATATGTGGCACGCCGAAGAAATATTCCTCACGAGTTCGCTCCATGGCATCACACCGGTCATTCGTTTGGATGCAGAGCCGGTTGGTGACGGCAAGCCAGGGAAAATCACGAAGAAGCTGCAGACCGCGCTTGAGGCGCTTCGTGTCTAATCATGCTATGCTCACAGCATGAAGGTTACTCAGGCCATTCTGCCAGTTGCCGGGTTCGGCACGCGGTTCCTGCCATGGACGAAGGTTGTTCCAAAAGAACTTCTTCCCATCGGCAACAAGCCCATCATCGCCGTCCTCGTTGATGAATGTATCAGCGTCGGTATTCACGACATCTGTTTTGTTATCAGCCGCGGTAAAGAATCTATTCCGCAATATTTTTATGCGCAGCCAGAGCTCGAACGCGAGCTGGAGCGTCGAGGAAAACTCCACATGCTTGAGGAGCTCACGAAGTACAACCAAATTCGTTTCCACGTTGCGTATCAGGAAGAGATGAAAGGCGATGGTCACGCTATTTTGCAAGCAAGAGATTGGGTTGATTCTGACGCCGTTGCCATTCTCTTTGGTGATGACATCATTCATGGGGAGAAAAATGGCCTGCAGCAGCTGACAGAAGCGTGGAAAGGTCTCAAGAATAAAAAAGAATCCGCCATGCTGTGTCTGCAAGATGTGGAAAGAAAGCTCGTCAGTAAGTACGGCATCGTCGACATCGTTCCAGGCAATCACAAATCACGACTGCGCAAAATCAAAGGCCTCGTCGAGAAGCCGAAGCCGGAAGATGCGCCGTCGACACTCGGTATCGTCGGCAAGTACATCGTTCCCCGTTCCACCATCGAAGAATTGAATCGCGCCGAGAGCGGACACCATGACAAAGAGATCCGTCTCATCGACGCACTCAAATCTCAGCTCACGAAGATTGATATCTATGGTTACGAATTCGAAGGGAGGAGGTTCGATACAGGAACGCCAGAGGGTTATACGGAAGCGGTGAAAGAATTGGCCTAATTCCGCTCAAAAGATTATCAGGAGGCTTTCAGTGCCTGTTTTTACGGTGTGAATCCGTTTGTACAGTAAGACAATTTTGTTGTACATTAGGCCTCCTCTTTCTGTATCAGGGGCTTATCATTTTTCATGAACGGAAATATTCCTGTTTCTGACGGCGAGCCGATTCACTTACCGACGTTGCTCAATCATTTAAAGAATGCTTTTGATGCGGAGATAGGAGAGATGGATATTGATGGCGGAACGCGAAAACTAAGCGTGACGCATCAGATATTAAAAGGTCTTCGGTCTATTCGTGAAATGATTCAAACGCTCATCGTCAGTACGCAAGAAGAGCAAATGTCCGAGCACGACATTGTGAGTAGGATTCATGCTCTGCGCGTGCCGATCGCGGTGTACGAGGTGCTTGCAGGTATTGGTGACACGTTAGGCTCAAAAAAACTTACAAATATCGCATCTAGCCAGCCTCATGCGGTGCTTCAAAGGCAGTATGGCATTTTACCTCTCGCTCACTGCAAGATGAACGGTGCCGCATTTTTAGAGCACGAAATCGTTAATAGAGTCGTACAACACGCTACAAAGCCAGACCCAGCGCCGAAAGAGCGGCTCGTTATTCTTGAAAAAAAGGTCGATGAGGCCTTTGGGTCTGAGTATGCAGGTCTGTCCGAACTCATTTATTTTTTATTGGATGGAGACATTCGCACCGCGGAAGAAATCATTATTTCTCAGACGCGTCGTAAGCGAAAGTATCCTGCCGAATCAGCGCAGCAGCGTGAAAACTTTGGACAACACTTCATGGGTTTCCTTGGAATGTATGGAGATGTCTCAGAGTACGTTCTTAAAAGATCAGTGCATAAGACTCTGACGCCAGCGCACATCATGAATGTTTTGAAGACAATCTTGCAGGATCCATGTTTGCGTCAGTTCACCGAAATTACGGATAATTCTGCGCAGAACTTGTATTCCGTCCTTCAGCGCTCCCTCTCCAGCGCTGATACCAGGCAAAATCCCTGGGTGCACGCAAATCTCGCACACACGCCTTTTGCCATTCATCAATTAGGAACCACCATGGAACGGTCTGTGCCGCGTCAGGCTCTTGGCCCCGTTCTTGTGGAACTGAATGATCATGAACGGTTCATGCATATTCGTAGCGCGCAGTACGCCATCGCTGAGTACGATCGTCTCAAGAATGATGAAGCTGCTCATCCAAAGATTCGTGCACGGTTCATCAAAGTCATGAGATCTCTGCAGCTTCCCGTTATTCTGGATGTTGGTCATACAGGAAAGGAGGATGCTGAGGGGAAACCCCCCGAGGAGCCCCTTGCGAGCATGGTGTCGCGCCTAGAACATGCGATTGAAGGCCATGAAAATCCCATGGAAGAAACAGTGACCGAAGAGGGGCATGCCTTACCTGAGCATGTCATGCTTCGTCTTATCGATGCTGATCGTATTGTTGGTAAGCAGGCTTTGCAGGATGAAGTGCATCGCCTTATCAAAACAATTAAGAAGTTTAGTTCGCAGATTCGCAGTCCGCTTCTTGTGCGATCACTTCAAATCCTTCTTCATAGCGATAGCCCGTCAATGGATATACCTATTCTCAGTACTGGCTCAAACCGATCACTTAGAGAAGAGTTGCTCTTACTAGCAAAAAATAATTATGAAGACAGCGTGCTACAAGAAGGGCCGGCAGCTCTCCTTCGCCAGGATGTTCATCCCCCTGCCCCGCTCTTTAGGCCAAGGGATGCGGAGCTACTCTCGTGTTCCATTACTCAGCTCGCAAAAAATTTCAACACCGCAGCCATCGGACCGGAACGCGGCATGCTTATTGAAGCCGGGAAGAAATTTTATGAAATTCATGGATATAAGGCGTCAGTTCGATTCATCGAGCGTGCCATCCGAGATTATTTTACCCTCGGTCACGACACGAAAGATGTGACGAGTGACTACAATGTCACGCTGCATCCCGGAGCTACAGAAGCATTTCGCGCATTTGTTTTGCAGTGCGTTCCTGAGCGTCGCGATGGTGATTATGCAATTATTTCGAATCAGGAGTACGGCCATATGACCGACGTTTTGTCTCCGATAACATCCGCAGAGAGGGACGACAATTCACATGTAAAAATTATGCATCTGAATAACCGAGTCACTGGAATGTCGAGAAATGCAGAAGAGCTCTTCGATGAATTTATGTCAGCATACGATCCAAAGCACACGAAGCTTGTTATCCTCAGTGAAGTCACTCGTTTTGGAGATCGTCCTTGTGCGTCGGGAAATCCGGAAAAATCACAAGCTGAGCTGGCATTGTATATTGCCAAAGTTCGAGAGATTGCCCCGGCAGTAAGCATCGTCATTGATGGTACGCAGGCTATCGGGCGTGGTCAGGCATTCAATCTTTCGTCATGTGCGCCAGATGCATATATTGGAAGCGGCTCAAAAGACTTGGGTACGGGTACAAGCGCGTTCATGGTGACGTCTCGTTCTTTGCCTATAGGAAAGCCATTTGAGCACAATCCATCAACATTGCCGATTGCGAATCTTGTTGCCATGGGCATCGGCATTGATCGGCTGAAACGCACGAATGATTTTATGCGTTTCAATGGAAATTTGGGTGCGAGTCAGGGTCTACAACAAGAGAAGCGTATTCAAGCTCACGTCAGTCACCTCACATCACATGCTATTCGCTTAACAGCAAAGCACGCCGAAAAAGTCATCGAATGCATGACCGTAGGCGAAAGAAATTCGTGGGAAGGTATCAATACGACCGGCAAAACGCTGGAGGAATGCTTCCAGTGCAGAGTGGTCTATCCAGTGCATCGAAATGCATATGATACGACTGGTATCATGGTGATTGATTTTCCAAATATGAAGGCCGATCAAATGGCCAGCGCAATTTTGAAAGCTGATGGCATTACATCATTGCCATGCCTTGAGAATGCCCAAGGTCTTCGGCTCTCTTTTCACTATCTCCACGAAACATCGCATATAGACGCCCTCTTTGAGGCCATTGCCGACGCACACGTCAAAAAACTACGAGAACGTTCTCAGCGACCACAGTTAGAATTGAAGGCCGAATTTGACATGCCTCCGGGCTAACGTGATGCTGTAACTATGTTCGAACCTGCTTTATACGAGGCTGGACTTACACCCGCTGAAGCGAAAGTGTATTTGAGTTGCCTCAAACTCGGCACGCAGGATGTAGCCATCATCGCGAAGGATGCAAAGCTCTCGCGCACTGACACCATCAATATTCTTGCGGCTCTTTCGACGAAAGGATTCGTGAGCAAGTTTTCTCACATGAAGGATTTTTTCACTCCTGAGCATCCGCGTGTCATCCACAAAATTCTTTTGAGCGAGCACACGAAGAAGCACGAAGGGTTGCAGGCGCTTCAGCAAATTTTGCCCCAGCTAGAGGAATACATGCGTCCTGGTTTCACAAAACCTGAAATCGCTTTCTACGAAGGCAAACACGGAGTCATCGCAGCGTATGAAGACACGCTCACTGCAAAAAAAGATATCCTAGCGATTACCTCAGTCGATGACACAGAGGCTGAACTCGGTGAGTACATGCATACGTATTACTTACGACGCAAAGCAGCAGGTATTCCGATTAAGGCCATTTTCCCAGATACGCCGATGTCGAGAAGTCGGCAGAAGAAAGATGAAAAGGAATTGCGTGAAAGCAGGCTTCTTCCGGCCGCCATGCTCGACATGCACATCGAACTGAATATTTACGAAGACAAAGTCGCATATTTCTCCATTCGTGAGAAACTCGCCATCATCGTGAAAAGTAAAATGATTGCTGACAGCATGCGTCAGATATTTACGTTGTGTTGGAGGATGGCCGAATTTCAGGAGTCGATCAAAAAAGAGTAATTAGTGCTCCCAGCGCGCCGCTGATTTGTACGAAGCATGATTTGCGATACCGAACTGAGCGATCTCGTGCATCTTAAACGTGCGAATTTGAAATTCCACGTCTTGTTTATTGAGACATGAAACCGTGAGATGTAGGCTCTGGTAGCCGTTTGGCTTGGAGTGGCGAATGAAATCTTTGTAGTACTCAGGATATGCCGGCCACAGGCTCTGAATGATGTCTAAAACTGCGTAGCACGTCGGTACGGTCTTTACGAGAACACGAATTCCGAAGATGTCGCGCACTTGGCCAAGCGTTTTCTTGTCTCCACGCATTTTGGCGTACACGCCGTAGATATTTTTTCTGCGTGCGTAAATTTCAATATCCTTGTGGCCCCGCACCTCGCACTGATAGCGAACGATGGCGATGGCATCATCGAGAATCGTTAGGTATTCCCTGCCGCGCTTTTTGATGACCGATGTGATCAGTTTGCATTCTTCTGGTTCCAGAAAGGCGAAGATGACGTCTTCAAGGACGTACCGCAAGCGCCAGCGTCCGCAGAGATCTGCGACTGCGATCCAGCTGTCTTTGTGCGCCTTCACGTCTTTCTCAGGCAGCTTCTTTTCATAGATGGCGAATGCGATCATGAGAAGCGCCAGCGACGCTGCCTGCGCTTGCGGATGCGACGGCGATGCACTGATTTGCAAACGTGCGAATTCAGCAGGATCGTCACATAATTTCCATGCGTCCGTAGCGAGTGTTAGTTCTTTTGCGCCGATCACATGTTTGAGCGATGCGGTGACGTCAGGCGATAGCACGGAAGATTTTGGAATAAAAAATGCGAGCAAAATGTCTTCCGGGAGAACGAGTTCATCCGTGGAACGTAAAAATTCCCAGCGGTTCTCCCAGTATCCCGCGGGGAGCTTGGTATCCGAGAGGGCTTTTTCAAAGGCGGAGAGACGGCCGGCGAGCGATGACGGAACAGGCATCGTGAACGGATGTCTATGATACCAGAGGCGTATAGCCTCTCCAGAGCGCTTTTACATCTCTCGCTTCAGCAGTTCGATCTCATCTCTGAGGTCGGCTGCCTTTTCAAATTCCATATTCTCGGCTGCAAGTTCCATCTGTGCGTTGAGCTCTTCCACGAGGCGCTTCTTCTCATCCTTCGGGATCTTCTGGTGATCGTACTTCTTGCGCGTGAGCTTGAGCTTACTGTGCTCCTCTGCAATATCCTTGATGGCTTTGATGATGGTCTGAGGCGTGATGCCGTGCTTCTTGTTGTAGTCTTCCTGAATCTTCCGACGACGATCCGTTTCACCAATAGCTCCTTCCATCGCAGGCGTCATTTTGTCGGCGTAGAGCACGACGTGGCCGCTAATGTTACGAGCTGCACGACCGATTGTCTGAATCAGCGCATCGCGTGAGCGTAGGAAGCCCTGCTGATCGGCATCAAGAATGGCGATGTAGCTGACCTCAGGAAGGTCCAATCCTTCGCGGAGCAGGTTGATACCAACAAGGATATCAATCTCTCCTGAGCGGAGCTGCCTGAGGATTTCGACACGTTCCATGGTCTCGATGTCGCTGTGGAGGTAGCGCACTTTGTAGTCGGCGTTCTGGAAGTACTGCGCCAAATCTTCTGCACTCTTTTTCGTGAGCGCCGTGATGAGCGCACGTTCTCCTCGTTTGATCGTCGCGTTGATCTCCTTCGTGATGTGATCGATCTGATGTTTCTTCGGATGAATGGCGACCTGCGGATCAAGAAGGCCAGTCGGGCGAATGATTTGTTCGACAATATGTTTCTTATCCGTGTGTTCATATTCGTATTTCGACGGTGTGGCTGAGACGTACACGCACTGACCGACGCGCTCTTCAAATTCTTGGAATTTGAGCGGACGGTTATCCATCGCGCTCGGAAGACGGAAGCCGTAGTCGATCAGCGTTTTCTTGCGCTGCAAGTTTCCTTCGTGCATTCCGCCGATCTGTGGAAGCGAGATGTGTGACTCATCCACAAACATCATAAAATCCTCCGGGAAGTAGTCCAGGAGCGTTTCTGGCGGTGTTCCTGGTTCGCGGTTTCCGAGGTAACGGACGTAGTTCTCAATGCCCGTGCAGTACCCAGTTTCTTTGAGCATTTCCATGTCGTACTCCGTGCGTGTACGGATGCGTTCGGCTTTGGCGAACTCTTTCATATCGAGGAAATGTTTTTCCTGAAGCTTCACTTCGTCAACGATTTTTGAAATCGCTCCATCAATCTTTTCTTTCGTCGTCACGTTATGGGCGGCCGGGAAAATTTTGATATCGTTGAGTTCTGTAAGAACTTCACCTGTAAAACTATCGACCTCCTGAATCGTTTCGATTTCATCGAACGGCATTTCAAAACGGATGACGGTATCTCCACCTGGGGGGAAAACTTCCACAGTGTCCCCAAGAACGTGAAATTGCCCCTGCTTAAAGCTCATGCCGCTACGCGTGTACTGAATGTCCGTGAGAAGCCTTAGGAAGCGCTGGCGCTGGAAAGGCTGACCACGCGTCACAGTAATAGCGAGTGCTTGGTAGTCCTGCACGTCTCCAAGTCCGTAGATACATGAGACCGATGACACGATGAGTACATCTCTGCGTGTCAGTAGGTTAAACGTTGCAGCGTGACGGAACTTTGCGATCTCTTCATTGATGCTCGCGTCTTTTTCAATGTACGTATCGGTCGTTGGGAGATACGCCTCAGGTTGGTAGTAGTCGTAGTACGAGACGAAGTAGCTGACCGCGTTATCTGGGAAGAACTGCTGAAACTCGGTGCAGAGCTGTGCGGCAAGAGTTTTGTTATGCGCGAGAACGAGAGTCGGTCTCTGGAGCTGCTTCACGATGTTCGCCATCGTAAAAGTTTTTCCGGTACCTGTAGCGCCAAGTAGCGTCTGATGACGCTCGCCATCTTTCATTCCCTGCACAAGCTTTTCAATAGCTCTCGGCTGGTCGCCTTTGGGTGTATACGGTGCCACGAGCCTAAATGGCTGGCTTTTGCTTGGTGGGGTCGAAGCGTTTTCCATAAGTCAGGGGAGTATACGCTACGGCGTTATTTCGCGAAAGGGTCGATCCCTCAAAACCCTTATTTTTCGTCGTCAAATTCGTAAGTCGTAAATCCCCGTCGTGCCAAACATTCCCGCACGTTATTTCGTACGGAGTCCGACATTTGTCCGATCTCGGCAACGAAAGTTTGCTCTTTTTCGCCGGGTGCGAAATTCACATCTTGGTAGACGATATCTTCAAGCTCCCCCGCAAGCATGGGGATGCCATGGTTCAATGCTGTGACGGTCAGGACTGTCATAAAGAATCATTATTCTTGTTCGTACGGCGTTATTTCTTCATCTTCTGGTTCTTCAGCGGAGAATTCTGCCGCAACGCTTTTCATTGCCTCTTCGCGCCTTTGTAGCTCCTCTACGCTGAGTCCTGTCTTTTTCTTTTTCTTCTTTTTCCTATCATCGCTCGTTGTCGAAGTAGTCACTTTGGGTGGTGGCGGTAAAAGTTGCTCGGCAAAGTCAGTGCTCTGTTCTGTGAGCGAATCGAGATCAAGATCTGGTTCGTCTTTGAGCAAGTTGAGATCGATGTGTTGCTGTAAAAGTTTCACGAGCGCTGAATCAGCATCTCGCATCGTGATGAGATAGTGGCGGAAGCGTGGTTCAGTAGCCAAAAGTCCAAGGAGCTTGCCGACTGGCTGCTTCGCGTTTGCCATGGCTTCCAAACTGAGCGTGACGGCTTCTCGCATGAGCTGTGCGCCTTTCGATTCAGGGTGTTGTTCATAGCAATAGACGGCCATTTTGAGGGCTGCTACTGCATCATTCATCGCAAGTGGTGTGCGTTTGCGAATTTCCTGCGCTGCCGCGTTGAAGTTTGGATGCGTGACGTCATCGCCGGCCGCATCTTGTGCCCAGAAGTTCTGGAGATATTCACCAATTGCGAAGACCTCGTGGTGGGTTGAGAAATCGATAACTTCCTGATCTTCATCAGCAACATCTTCCTCCGTCTCATCATTCTCCTCCGTCGTCTCTTCGTCCTCTGTCACTTCATCATCAGCAACATCTTCCTCCGTCTCATCATTCTCCTCCGTCGTCTCTTCGTCCTCTGTCA
>JAKFXO010000126.1 GCA_021731345.1 Candidatus Peribacterales bacterium
GGGTCATACGCGATCTCTCCCGTCCGTGAGCTATTGAGTAGGAGCGGGCGCAGAAGCCCAATCGGTTTCATCGTTGGATGCGCCTTACTCCGCGCGGGCTTGGGATAGATGATCACGCTCTTGTCCTTCGAGCGATGGAAGGCGTGCGTGCCGACCCAGCCGTAAATAAGCAGCTCATGCTGAGGGAGATAGTCGAGGCGTCCGATGACGGCTTGGGTTTTGACCCAGATGAGGAGCTGCGCGAAATGGCAGCCGCTATCGCGCATGCCTTCTCTGAGCGCGAAGAGCATCTTGTCGGAGTTGAAGATGTAGAACGCATTCTTCTTTGTGAGATTGGGGCGCACAGCGTCGATCCATGTGCGCGTGAACGTGCTGTATTCGTCGTCCTTCTGAACGTGATCGTTGGCGATCACGTCATGGTGCACCTTCGCATTCGTAAATCCTTCCTTCCCCTCGACGTAGGCGATTCCATACGGTGGGTCTGTCAGGACGAGGGAGACCTTGAACTTCCCGAGAACACGCCGGACGAAGGTGACGTCCGTACTGTCTCCGCAAGCCAGGATATGGTCTCCCAAACGGAAGACCGAGCCGATGGTGATGGCGGCGTTCTTCATGGGCGGGAGACGGAAGGCTTGATGCCGAGCGCCTCCGCGCGGCGGATGATGAGGTCGCAGAAGATGGGTTCGATCTCCATGAGGAAGCACTTGCGCTTCATCTGATGGCACGCCACGAGTGTTGAGCCCGAGCCACCAAACAAATCGATCACGACGTCGCCGGGCTTCGTACAACGCCTGAGTGACTTCTCATGTAAGGTGGGCGGCTTCTCTGCTGGGTGGGTATATTCCGCGGAGTGCAGGCGCTGCTGGAGCCATATGGAAAAAAGATCGATGACGTCCTCGATGGCCTTGCTCCCCGAACCGATCTCTTTGTTCAAAAGCTCATGCAAGTTCATGAGGCTCGGGGAGAGGTAGGGCTTGCCGACCGTGCCGTACACGCACATCTCCATGCCCTTATTGAAGGCGATTTGGGGAGTCCGTGAGAAGTTGCCCTTCACCCACGCGCAGAGACGCTGGTGCTTGATGTGCAGCTCCCGGAAGAGGGTTTGCAAAAGCCACACCCAATTTTCGTCACACCAGTAGAAGAGGTGGACGTCTTTCTTGGAGACACTGAGTGCATTCTCGAGTGTGAGGCGGAGGAATGCCCGGTACTGCTCTTCGGTCTTGGAATCGTTCGTCTTCCCGCCGTAGCGCATCTTCCCGCCGAGCCCCTTGTCGTAATCGAGCGACAGGTTATATGGCGGATCGCAGTAGATCATCGCTGGCTGCACCTTGCCGACGAGGCGCTTCACATCTTCCGGCTTCGTTGCATCCCCGCAGAGGAGCACATTGTCGCCAAGGATGATCCTGTCGCCGGGTTTTGTTTTGGGCTTCTTGATAGCCGCGAGCTCCTTCTCGATATCGAAGTTGTCATCTTCAGTCTCGAGCATCCCGTCGAAAAACTTGGAGAGCTCTTCGCCCTGGAATCCCACGTCGAGGAGGGTATCCATATTGAACTCTTTGAGCAGATCCCAGTCCCACTCACCCGTATTCTTATTAAGCCGGATGTTGAGTTCCTTCTCGCGCTCAAGGGAGGAGATATGGACATAGACCACGGGCACCGTCGCGTACTTGAGCTTTTTTAAGATCTTCAGTCGGAAGTGCCCGCCGATGACGATGTTCTTTCTGCCGGGTGCTCCGTTCACCACGATCGGTTCCACGACGGAGAAGTTCTGAATGCTCTCGGTGAGATGCCGCTCCTGCTCCTCGCTATGGGTGCGGGGGTTGTAGGCAGCATCTTTCAGGATGTCCGGAGGCACCCAGACCATCTGGAGGTCGGGCGGGGCATGCTGGCGGGTCGGTGCGGGTATTCGTTTCTTCGGTCTTCGGCGCTGGGCCATAGGGAAAGGGGTAAAGGATGAAGACCTTTACCGCTGGAGGTCACTGAATTTATTTGGCAAGACAGAAAAGCACGGAAATGACTCTTTCCGCTCTTTCCTGAGAAAAGAAATCCGTTGCACGGTCACATTCTCATGGTCCAAGTCGCTCTCTGGTCAAAATCAGTGACCTCGTTCGTGACCTTTTTGAGTATGGTATGACGGCATGAATCCGACATCATCCCAGCGAGTGAGATCGGTATTGATGCGCCAGAGGCCTTTCACTTTTGTGAAGAGAGGCTTCGCGTGATGTTTCTTGCAGATCGCCTGCATACGGCTCATACGGTTGGCAATCGAGCGGCGGCCCGTGGCGATGCATTGGGCATCCGGTGCCAAGTTCCTGGCGAGCTCCGTTGCGTTCGCCCACGGCTGCCCTGGACGCTTCCCGATCCGGCGCATGTATTGGACGATCTCGATGGACTGCGGGGTGACGCCGTCCTTCTCTTTGATCCAATAACCCGCCTGCACGAGAATCAGCAGGCCGGATTTGAAGGGCGCGTAGAGAGCGATGGCCTCGTCGATGAGTTCCGCTTCTTCTGGGAGTCCTTCAAGAATCTCCAAGCCATCGTGCAAAAAGATTTTCTGCAGGAAAAGTGGCGCAGAGGGTTTCTGTGCTTCAGGGATGGCCACGGGTTCCTCGGTTGCGAGAGGAGCACTAGCTTCCCTTCGCATGCTTGGTACAGAGAAATCCACCGGATCGAACGTGAGGTCTTCCCGGATGATCTCCTCCACAGGCAGCATCGTGCCGTAGGTACGGCACTCTCCCGCTGGCGGCATGAACGTATCGGGGAGGACCAAGTCTCTGAAAATGATGCGATCCTGCAGAACGGAGAGGTGCTCGGTGAAATCGGGGAGTTGCAGGAGGGACTCCGACATTCTCTCTACGGTGAGGCGACTCTGCTCGAGCATGTTTAGGAAACTGCTGCTCATGACGACCGACTGGATGGTCTTTTGGGCCTGCTCCCAGCTCTTGCGGGAGGCATCGATCATGGCGGAGAAGCGGGTGGTGTAATCGAGGCTGCTTTGGACCAGCTCCTCATACCGTTTCGTTGTATGCGCAAGTTCCGCCCAGTCGATCTGCGGCAGGCGGTATGTCGCCATCTGATCAACGATTTTGCTTTGGAACTTCGCCGTTTCCTCGACCGTCCGAATGAGGTTGGACGGGTTGAACGCATGCGGGAAGCGGATATGGCCGAGTGGGTTTCTCTGATCCTCAGGGGCGGACATGGTTGCCAGTATATGTGTTATGGTTCCACTCTCAAAACTGCAGACGGATGTTTCTTAGATTCATGGCTCCTCTCAGCGAAACTCAGAGTCTCATATCACGCTAATTTCCATACCATCTTCTGCCAGAGTTGTGCTTGGATATTGCTGCAAAAATGAACGAGCGGCATCCACTCTTCTTTGTAAAATATGAGTGATCAGTACTCTATGAACATTACAGCGTTGCGCTAGATGCATCACCTGCTCAAGGGTGTAATGATTCTCACATGGAAACTCAGCTCCCGCTTCGATCAGTAAAACGGTGGCATCGCGTACGGCATCTTCAAATGAAGATTCTTGATCGGAACCGATATCGCCCGGATACACCAAGGACTTTCCTTCGGCCGTCAGTCGATAGCCAGTGCTGGGGAACCACGGAACGTGTTTTGTGGGGAACTGCGCAAGAGAGATTGGACCTACATCGATGGATTCACCGTGCGTGTATTCATGGAATGTAAGCGGATATTCTTCGCTCGGTTCGGGCCACATCACCTCCCTGAGCTTACGGAAACGATCTTGGGTACTGACAGGTCCGATGATCGACAAAGCCCGGTGCTCGCGGCCGCATTTGCGGTCATCCACAAAACGGGCATGAACCAAGGGCAGCAAATCGCCGAAGTGATCAGTATGGAAATGCGTGATAGCGACCGCATCAATGCTGTGCAAATCCACGCCAAAATCGATCAGACGGGCAATAGTGGTATGGCCGCAATCCAGCAAGATACGGGCTGTTCCATGCTCCACGAGATACCCGGAAGGACGTCGATCCTTTGTGGGCATCATGGTGCCGGAGCCGAGAATGCGTAGCTGCATGGTCAAAGCATATCTCATCATTTTTGGCGATTCATCTGTATGATGGACGCATGATCAAAGCCGTCATTTTTGACATGGATGGAGTCATCATCGATAGCGAACCTCTTCACGACCAAGCTTCCAAGCTCATGTTTGAGCGGATGACTGGTAGAGCAGGAGATCAGATTCACGATGATCTCGTGGCATATCGTGGAAGAACTGAGCGTGATTTCTGGTCGCACATGCGTGAGAAGTACGCACTCGCCGCTCTCGCCGAAGAGCTGGCTAGACAGGAGGAGGAAGGATTTTTTGAAATTCTGTCCTCTTCCCCAAACGTACGTCCGATTGAAGGCATCGCTGAATTAGCAGCTCGTCTTCGTTCTTCCTATCCACTCGCTTTAGCCTCCTCTTCGTCGCATATCGTGATCAGCAGAGTTCTTGCGCGGTTGGAATTGAGAAACGTTTTTGCAGAGGTGGTGAGCGGAGACGATGTACAACACGGGAAGCCTGCTCCTGATATTTTTGTTCTCGCCGCCACGCGGCTGGGCATCGATGCAGGAAACTGCCTGGTCATTGAAGACTCGCATCATGGGGTAGCGGCTGCGAAAGCTGCGGGCATGAAATGCTTGGGCTTCCGCGGCACCCCTCACAATCGCAACGATCTCTCAAAAGCAGATTTAATAGTCCATGGACTGCAGGATGCCGCTCTGCTGCAACTGCGTGAGCAATTTGCACTTCAGTTATAGAACCAATTCATATTTTCTCAAGGATATGACAAAAAGTAACATATTTGCTTTAAAGGCAACTACTGCTTAAAATGTGCATGATTTATCCGTTCCCTTCCAACTATTATGCTGCAGCTCAACGAGCATCAAACAGAAAGACTTGAACAAACATTGGCAAATCTCAAGGAAGGGAACGTGTGTGCGTTGGACGAGAGCGTCGGCTCTGCAAATAAGATGCTCGAGCGTCTTGGCGTTCCGGCAACACCGGAAGCCCGCAGGGAATATCGTCGTATTCTCTTCGGAACACAAAACTTCGAATCGCTCTATAAGGGTGTCATTCTTACGACGGAACTCATGGATGCAACCGTCGCTGATGGGAGTGATGTGACATTCCCTGAATTTCTTGAGCAAAACGGCCAGACGACGATCGTGAAGATCGATCAGGGTATGCGAGAGGTTCCAGGCTTTGGCGGCGGGAAGATCATGAAAGGAACGGAAACAATGGCAAAGGATCTTCAGACATATTTTGACCGCAGCGGAGGACGTGTGAGAGGAGCCAAGGCCCGCCAAGAACTCCGCGTGGGAGAATCCGCTTATATTATCGACCGAGGCATGGATCAGCTCGCCCAGATGGCGGCTGAGTGTCAGGCTTTCCACGATTCCATCCTGCTTTTGCTGGAACCCGAAGTGCTCCGCACGGGCACGCATGGCATCGATGATCATGCCCGCACTTCCGCCCAGGCATTGAGAGCTTTGGATAAGTATCTGGATGAGGCAGGCGTACGAAAGGATCTTGTCACCATCAAGACCAATGCACTCTCTGCCGGTGAAAAAGCACCCGTGCAAGCTACTCCGGAAGAGGTCGGCGAACGCACCGTGCAGCTTTGGCAGGAAGAGATCGATAAACAAGTGGAGCTTGTTCTTATGCTTTCCGGAGGATTGAGTGATGTGGTTAGCACGGAGTATTTCAACGCGATTGTTCAAGCGGCAGAGCACAAGAAGGCAGGATTCAAGGTGACTTCTTCCTTCGGTCGTGCAGCTCATCGCAAGCCCGTGGAGCTTTGGAGCGCAGATCAAGCCGCAAATGTCGGACTGGCACAGGAAGCTTTCACCATCAACGCCGCCCAGAATGAATTGGCAAGGAAAGGGCAATACGTTGCCGAGAACGATCCTCGCCGCTAATCCATCAAAAAGCATAGTCTCCGGGCTATGCTTTTTTGTTGTGGTTATTTTTGGGCAACGACATCAATACGTTCGTCCGTGGAGTGATCTGGACGCTCATTCGTTCTCACTCTTCTGAAAAGCATTTTCGGAAAGACGGATTGAATGACAGCCACAAAACTGTCGGCTTCTTCAAACCACCGGCATTGACCATCGATGCAAAGACGTGAATTGCCAGTCTCCCATTCTTCCAGAAGAATCCCCGACGTATTAAAGAATGAAGCAGGCGTTTTGACAGATGCGCCGACCATTCCTTCCTCTGTGAGGAGGCTATCGGAAATCTGCTGAAGATATGCCAGCAATTGGCGTCTGGGAAAAAGATGCAGAACGGAATTCCATGTGACCATGTCAACGGAATGGGCCAATTCTGGATGCAAATTCAGTAGGTCCTTCATATCCGTACAAGTTGCGATAATGCGAGCTTGCAATTGCTCATCCAAGCCGCGCACACGCTCCGAAAATTTTCCGACTATGAACGGGGAACTATCGATGCCGATGGCGCGCTTGGCTCCTGCCTCCGCATACCCGATGGCATCTCTGCCATTGCCGCATCCCACATCTACGACCGTTCGCCCTTGCACAAATTTCTCCGCAATGATCGCCTTCGCGAACGTGCTCGGTCGGGCTGCAGAGCTGAATTCATACCCGCAATTCGCATGCACATCGTCATAGGGCACGGGAGATTGCAGGCCGCAAAGTTCTTTCAGGAGCCGCGCTTCAGGATGCAGTCCTCTGGTTTCATGCAGCACGCTCAATTCTTGAATGGAATAAATGACTGCTGCTACCGAAGATGTTTTTGATCGAACATGCTGTAGTAATGAGGCAATAGTATGAGTAGTGGCGGGAAGCCAATTTTGTACATCAATAGAAGGCACATGCGATTCTTCAGATGGAGCATTATCCATTACCGGTGAAAAGCCATTGGCAATAAGTAGATCTTCAAAAAAAGGTGGCTTATCCATGGAAGGGGTTGGGAGTATGCAAAAGAGATTCAATGTATCGCCGTATGTCTTGAAATGCCTCTTCTATCGTACCGTTGGCCGTCAGAATGAAATCTGCACTTGTTCTGCGTAGAGGGTTTTCCTGATGCTCCAGTCGACTTTCCAGTTGTTCCAAAGTGCCGCTGTCACCTCTCGCCAATAAGCGCTGGAAGCGTATATCGCGCTCCGCTTCCACAAGGCAGATATACACTTTCAAGGCGGTGGCTGCTTTTAGTGCTATCGCTGCTTCTGTGTTGAGAGAAACAAGGCCGAATTCGTGCGGACCTTGCAGCTTTATCTCTGAACGTTCCATGCCATACAATTCTCCATGATTCTCAAAAGCCATCAGTAAGGAACCTGCGGCTTGTCTTTCCAAGAAAACACTCCTCTCAAGAGTTGTGAGTTCGACAGCCTCTTCCGGCGAGCGCAATGCCCTCGTTGTGCATTTTCGGAGCAGTCGGGGCTTTCGGCCATTCGGCCAATTCTGCTCCGCAAGGCAGTGCTGAATCAGCGTCGACTTGCCCGTCCCGCTGTGTCCGATGAAAGCGAAACAGAGTTTTTGGTCTTGCGCTGCCGATGCATTGGATTCCAGTTGGTTCATGATTGATGTGAGATCAATTCTGGCAATTCCCTTAAGTGACGGATAACAATATCCGGCTGCACATCGGCCCCCTCCAGCGAAACTTGAGTGACAAGGCAGCAAGGCATGTGAGCGGCTTTAGCCGCGCGTACATCAGTGAGTTGATCACCAATGTACAGAGCATTTTGTGGTTCTATTCCAAGAGACTCCGCTGCCTTGAGTAGCAGGAATGGGTCAGGCTTTCGTTTGTATCCCTCATCGTCCGCACATACCACTGCCTTGATGTAGTGCAACATACCCAACCGTTCATGAATGGCATTGATGTATTGACGCTGTGCGCCAGTCGCCAAGCCGAGCGGCAATACCGTATGCAGCGTTTTCAATACCTCTTCGGCATCTCGCATCCATTCTGATTGAGCCTTCAGTACGTTTACATACTGTTGGTCCCGTCGTGCACGAAAATCCTCAGTATGCTTGGGATCGATGCCAAAATGTTTGAGATATTCAATTGTTTTCACGTTCTTCTCGTAGAGATTACGAAAGTCTGTACTGGACATGTTGGGACGTCCAAACGCTTCCATTGCCAATGCATAGGCGCGCTCCGTGTGTCCGATGGTATCGATGAGCGTTCCATCCATATCGAAAATGATGGCTGCGTAGCGAGTCATGATTGCAAGGGGGAACCGAGAAGAATGGGCTGATTCAGCAGCGCAGAAAGCTGTTGCGTGGCTTCCAAGTAATACATGAGACTGTGTTTTCCTGACGAATCTTGGGAAAGCCGGTGTACCGCGTCGCTTGCATAATTCAATGCCTCCCCGAGCTGAGGAAGCAGATGCCATGCAGGATGTGACGCACCCAATGCCTTCCGCATGTCAGCATCAATAAACTGCTGATGGAGCATTGTTCGCAGACCGTTGAAACGGTCTACCGTCGGATGAGGACGGAAATCGAATCGAAAAGCTGGTTGCCCGGCATTCCAAGCACCATCCGCCCCTACGGTGCAGAACTCGTTCCGTACGAGCTCCATAATCGGACTGTAGAAGAGTTTGGCGAAGTCATATTCCACGGATGTGGAAACGGGGGTGACATTGTGGATGCGCGTGGGAGATCTGACATCGATGATCTTCAGCTGACCGTCCTGGCACTTCAGGAAGTTTCGGATGGAGAGATCTCCGTGAGTCAGATCGCAGAAATGCGTCGGACCTGTTTGAGTTTGGATGCGAGAGAGGTTTCCCCGCATGGTTTTGAGAAGGCAGGGCAGATTCGGATAGGTTGTTCCATTGATGCTCACCGTTTCAGCCTCCATCAGTTCTGCAAAAAAGTGCCCGGCATCCTTGTAGGTGAGAGCCCCGAGGACGAATGGCTTGCCTTGAACCAGACGGCGGTAGACTTGGCTGTCCGATTTATTGGCAAGCATGTCCAATCTTTTCTCCGCTCTGGCGAGGATGTTGAAATCGATTTCCTCATCTCGCGTTTCCAACCCTTTTTCCCGATATGCCTCTACCAGCCGGGCCGACACTAGCCTCAGTTCTTGAAACATCTCCTGTGCGCTGATTTCATCGCCATCCAAATAGTGCCGCGCGAGATCCTGCGCGCCTTTGAATTGCTCCATGACGTAGTAGGCGACCTGCTGCCCTTGGAAAATTTCCAGCACCCGTGGATAGAGACTCTTGAGATCAGTCGGTACGGAGATGCCTTGCTGGAGTGATCGCAACTTCACCGCTTGGCCGAGCAGCCAAGGAATGCCGTCGGAGGAAACACCGTCCCAATCGCTGTACTTGATAACACAAGAAGCGCCATCGGATCTGCGAGTGGCAAAAAATGTTTGCATACTGCTCCCACCGCGTTCCGTAGAACTATCGATGGTATATCCACGATCATGCATCAATCTTTCACAAAGGTATGATGATTCATCCAAGTTATCCATTTCCCTTGTCGAGTCTATGTCTCTCAAATGCGCCGCATTCCGATCGATGTCGCCGCGCTCGGCAATTCTCGCCCCGATCATCTTTGCCGTTTCGGTTCCCGCCGCGATGGCGTACCGCAGGGCAATGTTATAATCGCCATGTTCGAGGAATTGCCCGAGGAATGCACCCGTGAACGCATCTCCGCAACCGACCGGAGATACTTCTTGTACAGGCTGAGCGTCAGCCACCAATCCTTTTAGCTTGGGCCTGCGCACGATGAGGATCGCCCCCTCTTTCCCAGATGTGATTGCCAGGACATTAATGCAGAATCTCCGGGCAACATCCGCTCCCATCTTCCCGATTTCATCTTTCGTCAGGGAATTCGGAATGAGAATCTCCGGATAGAGGAAACGGTAGAATTTCAGGAATTCATCCTGATTAGGTTTTACCATCCATGGAGAGCCTTCATAAATAGCCAGCATTTCCTGTTCGGACATTCCTAGTCGCATGTCCGCCACCGCGCGGTACCCCTTCCTCTCCAATAACTTCATGAGAGATGTGTAATAGGCGGGATCCAGTCCCGGAAAGGTATGCCGCCCGTTAAAGCTGATAAAGAGGGAGGGCTGAGTTGCCGAAGGAGGGAGCGCGTCATCCGCGTATTCCAAAAAAGCAGCACCTTCCCGTGGTTGCACGGATATTTGGGGAGCAAGAATAGTCGGGTGCAGAGAGGTTGTTCCTGGCTTTTCAGGGATGACGGAGATGTGAGGCACGATCCTGCTTGGTCCGGTTTCTGCAATAGATGATGTTCCAAGAGGAATGGACCAGCGATCGAACAAGTCCCGCATGGCTTCATCGCGGGCCATAGCTATGAACCGCGCCCGCGCTCCGAAACGGGATGCAGCAATGGCTTTCAATCCAGTCCCTCCTCCCATCAGATCGGCCTCCTCCAAACGCAACATTCCTCCCGCTTCTCGGAAAATCAAATTGAGGTCCATGCTGATCGGCCCCGCCACGTAGACAATTTCTTTCTCAGTGGCATTAACCTCACGCTCTGCTTTCCCAAGAGGGGCAGCGGATTGGAGAAGTGCTTGTAAAAGCCTGCGCGTCATGTCGCTCTTTTCTGCTGTTCTCAATTGGCTAAAACCAGCCTCCAGAGCCATATGCATCTCTGGCCCATTCACATTCTCCCCCAGTTGTATTCCCATTTGTTGCAAGCATTCAAACAGGTTTTTCCCTTCGATCTTTGGGATGGGATGGTGATCTAGACCGATGGTGAAAGTGGAGGGTGCGGAGTGCATTGCAAGTAAGGTACTGTCAATTATGCAATATACAACTATTTATTCATTGTGCAATATAAAGATTCAAGAAACGATTGGGGGCTACTTCTGCACGGTCTCCCACGGAGTATATTTCTTTCCCTTTCCAATGTGCGGTTCATTGCATCCAACCTCCATCTCGGCATTGACGAGGCAACATTGACTGCTGGGGAACGTGTTGTGCTGGATTCAGCTCACGAGAGAAGCGGAGGTTTCCGGACAGAACTCATCTTTCGAAACATGGAAAATGGAAACGGGGCGATCCTTTCCGATAGTCATACTGCCTATATTCTCGGTAATCCTGACAATGCATTATGGCAGCAGCTTACTGACATTCCTCACGGATCACTTTTCGGGAGAGGGAAGGTGATACGCGAATTCTGCTACAAGGAAGAATACCTCCTGATGCAAAAGGATTTTGCCTTCTGTAGATCAGTGACTCCTTTGGATGCCCCTATTTTGTCAGAGGGACTATCGATCAAGTCTGTTGAGACCGATCGGGAACTACACGATTTTTGCTCATTGAAAGCGGCATTTTTCTTTGAGGAATCGGGGTCACCCTCCGATGCTGATGCCCTATTTCAATCGATGCAAAAAGGATTCCAAGGGATAAAGCCGGTCGTCATGTGCCAAGATCAGCGTGTCGTTGGCATGGTCAGTTCCAATCTAAACTCCCGCCAGAGCGCCATGATCAATATGCTTTTTATCGCAAAGGAAGAGCGAGGAAAAGGATATGGGTCTCTGCTCCTGCGCTGGTACATGGCCTATCTTCTCCAGGAATCATCATCTCTCTGTCTCTTCTATTCCCCGGACAACGCGCCTGCGGTGAAAATCTACGAAGGACTGGGCTTCAAAAAGGAGGAAGGCTGGGTGCTCGCTCTCAAGCAGTGAGTGTGGTATCAATGGATAGCAGCGCGTAGCTCTAGGACCATGCTCTGCATTTTTGAAATATTCGGCAGTTCTCTCACAATCCTACTCCCCACGATCACCCCGTCTGCTCCCGCTTGCACCGCGGCAGCCACCTGTTCGGGCGTATTGATCCCGAATCCGACGATGAGAGGCAGCTTGCTATAGTGCCGCGCACGCCCGATGGTCTCCCGAGTCTTCCCTTCCAACAAAGCGTTCGTGACTCCGGTGACGCCGAGGTAGGAAACCACGTAGAGGTACCCATCCGCCACTGCGGCGATTTTTTGCAGGCGCTCGTCGGTCGTCACTTCACTGATGAGAAAGACCGGAGCGATGCCCTGTGCCTTGGCAATCGGCAAGACCTCCTCGGCATGCTCGAGCGGCAAGTCCGCAATGAGAACGGACTGCACGCCGCTCTCCACGCAGTCACGGTAGAATTTCTCGATCCCTCGCTGCAAGACGAGGTTGTAATACACGAGAAGCCCGATTGGTAACTCCGTGAACGTGCGTACCTCCTTCAAAATATCGAAACAGTCATCCATGCGGATACCTGCCAAAAGCGCACGGGTATCGGCTTCTTGGATGACCGGCCCGTCGGCTGGCGGATCGCTGAAGGGCAACCCAAGCTCCAGTGCGTCTGCACCGCTTTCGACGAGGGTTCGGATGATCTGCACCGATTGCCCTTTATCGGGATCGCCGAGGACGACGAAGGGGACGAAGAGTGGCTTGCCCTTCTTTTTCAGTGCCTGTGCATAGGGGTTAGACGTCTTGATGTTCGAGGTAATGGAGTACATGATCGATGTCCTTGTCGCCCCGTCCGGAAAGATTGATCAGGAGTATATCGTCCTTCTTCATCGTCGATGCGAGCTTTTGCGCCGCCGCAATCGCGTGCGAAGGTTCGAGTGCAGGGATGATTCCTTCTTTTTTTGTGAGCAGCAGGAAGGCAGCGACCGCTTCTTGATCGGTGATGGACACATACTGCGCACGCTCCATGTCTTTGAGGTAGCTGTGCTCGGGACCGACGCCCGGGTAATCGAGACCAGCCGAGATGCTGTGCGCCTCAAGGATCTGACCGTCCTCATCCTGCAGGCAGTAGCTGTAGGAACCGTGGAGCGATCCTGGTCTGCCCATTCCGAGCGCTGCGCCATGCTTGTTCGTCTCGATGCCCTCCCCGGCAGGCTCAACACCGACGAGCCGCACGGCTCTATCTTCGATGAAAGCCTTGAAGATGCCGATAGCATTGCTCCCTCCTCCGACGCACGCGCAGATCGTGTGCGGCAGCTTTCCGTATCGCTCAAGGCACTGTGCTCTCGCTTCGTCGCCGATGACCCGCTGAAAGTGCGCGACCAGAGAAGGGAAGGGGTGAGGGCCCGCCACCGTCCCAAAGACGTAGTACGTTTCTTTGCTATGTGCCGTCCAGTAGCGCAGTGCATCATTGATCGCATCCTTGAGGCTCTGCGAGCCGGAATCGACGGAGATGACCTCCGCACCGAAGAGCTTCATGCGCTGGACGTTCGGGTGTTGACGTGCGATGTCCTTGGCTCCCATGAAGATTCGCGTCGGAATACCGAAGAGGGCACCCGCCATCGCCGTTGCAACACCATGCTGCCCCGCGCCGGTTTCCGCGATCAACTCCGTCTTCCGCATACGTTTCGCCAAGAGTGCCTGCCCCAAGACGTTATTTGTTTTGTGTGCGCCTCCGTGCAGCAGATCCTCTCGCTTCAAGACAACCCTGCAACCAAACGCGTTACTCAAATTTTTCATCTCTGTAATAGGCGTTGGACGCCCGGCAAATTCCTTCAGCATGGTACAGAGTTCTTTTTGAAAATCAGGCTCGTCTTTGTACTGCAAGAATGCCTGTTCGACTTCGGCCAGAACCGGGATAAGGAGTTCTGAAACGTAACAGCCGCCGAACTTGCCGAATCTTCCGAGGGTTTTCATGCGGAGAGGTGGGAGAGGAATGATTCCATGAGCAATTCGTCCTTCTTTCCCGGCGCAGACTCGATGCCCCTTGCACAGTCGACGGCGAAAGGATGAATGGTGTGTATCGCTTCCGCTACATTCGACGGAGTCAATCCTCCTGCCAAGAAGAGCCGTGACCGAATGTGCTGCGGCAGCGCGGCGATGGCCGCGAAGTCCGCTTCATCTTTCCCATCCTCCTTATCAATCAAGACGTAGGGGCATACCGCCAAGAACTTCTCTAGCGTCACCACGGCGGGGACACCCAGGAATGCCTGTATGACGGGCACGCTCAAGGTGCGGCAGAGCTCTGCATTTGGTGCCCCGTGCAGTTGAACGTATGCGAGGTTGAGCGCGGAGATATGCCGTTCCATATCTTCGATCGGCATATCCGTGAATACGCCGATGGTTTTGGCATTTTGCACGCTTCTTCTCAGTTCTTGTGCCCTTTCAAGACTGATATGCCGAGGCGACGAGGACACGAAAATGAAACCGATGAAATCGCTGTGCAACTTCTCCGCCGCCGCGATATCCGCATCATTCGTCATACCGCAGAACTTCACTTTCGGTTTTGTGGAGAGTAAAGAACCGAGAAAATGCGGAGGATTCTCCGATCGTAGAATCGAGGTGCCGATGAGAAATCCTTGCACAAACGGCTGCAGTCGATGCGCGTCTTCCTGTGTTGAGATGCCGCTTTCCGCAATGATGCCGCGCACAGATGGGATTGCATTTTTGATCATCGGTGCAAGCCGCTCTGTGATAGAGAGATCGATTTCCAGTGTATCGAGGTTGCGATTGTTGATGCCGATGAGAATCTGCCGTTGAACGTATTGGGGTACTGCCTCATATGCCGTTTCGGCTTGCCGCACGTCCTGCTCCGAATGCACTTCCAGCAGGCATCCGAGCCCAAGGCTCGCCGCGTCGGTCAGGAACGCGATCAATTGATCTGTCTGCAGAATGGAAGCGATGAGCAAAACCGCATCCGCACCCTGTGCAGCGGCATAGCGGATCTGCTTCGCGTCGATGATGAATTCTTTGGCCAGAATCGGTTTATCTGTCATGGATCGCACTTCACGCAGAAGATCATAGCCACCGCCGAAAAATGCATGATCGCACAGAACGGAAATGGCGTCGGCGTAGGTGTTGTACACGGTCACGATGGAATGCATGTCGCTCCTTTCAAGAAGAAAACCTTGGGAAGGAGATTTCGGTTTGATCTCGGCAATGAGCGCAGGAGAGCGGCGAAGCAGCCGGTCCACAAAGTCCAACGGCTTCCTCTCTATCGCTATGGACGATGGGAGTGAGGCGACCTCGCGCCGTTTGTGCTCGATGATGGAGGAGAGGAGTCTCATAGGGAATTCGCGAGATCGGCATAACGGGACAATAGATCATGGGCTTTGCCGGAGCGCAACACTTCTCGGCCGAGTGCATATCCGTCTTCAAGAGACTTCGTGATTTCTGCGAGCATGAGTGCATGAGCAGCGTTGACCAGGAGCAAATCCTCCTTCGGGCCCGGCTCGTTCCCTCGGAGGATCCGCAGGAAGAGATCGACGTTTTCTTCCACCGATCCGCTTTGGAGATCTATTTCCAGTGCAGCGGGAATGTGGAGATCCTGGGGAGAGAATATGCTCTCTACAATGCCTTGCTTCGTGATGTTCCGGATAGTCGTCGGACCGGTGAGCGTCACTTCATCCACGCCATCGTGCCCCGTGACGACCAGGCTATGCGCGGTGGATAATTTCTGCAGAGCTTCTGCCATGAGCGCAGCCGAATGGTGATCCCCGTTGCCCACGATCTGCCGTCGGACACGTGCGGGATTGCAGAGTGGCCCAAGCAGATTGAAGAATGTTTTCTTCCCGTACTGCTTTCGCAGCCCCGCGATGGATTTGAGTGCGGGATGATGCGATGGTGCGAAAAGGAAGACAATACCCAGCCGGTCGAAGATGTATCGTTCCTGCTCCACCGACAGCTGGTATGGAATGTGCAAACGTTCCAGCACATCAAACGATCCACAGCGGCCACTTGCGGAGCGATTGCCATGCTTCGCGACTTTCGCTCCGCAGGCCGCCAGCAGAAACGCGGTCATCGTGGATATGTTGAGCTTGGCTTTCCCGCTGCCGCCCGTCCCGCAGGTGTCGATGGCATCGGCGTGGAGATCCACAGGCACCATGCGCTCTCGCAGCAGTTCCGCGCCCTCCAGCAGGAGCGATATCGTGACAGGGCAGGAAACCAGCGCATAGAAGATCTTCTCGGTTTCCGCGACAGGAAGGGTTCCGGAGAGAAGGGCTGAGAGATCTTCGATGATCGAATCGCGCGCGGCGAATGGTTGTTGCCGATGATAAGAGTGAGAAATACGCATGGAAGGTTAGGTGACGGGGCCGGATCTGTCGGCACAAAATGTGCGATAGTGGTTGGCTTTTGCCGTGGATGTGATGACCGTGGCGGTTCTCTCCAATTCCTCAATCGAGATATACACATGCGGTGCCAGTCGGATGTACGCATCGAGTCGGGCGTCGACGAGAATTCCATGGTGCGCGGCGATGTAATCGCGGAACGCGTTTGCCGATTCCATGCCCAGAACGATCAATGCCGACAGTCGGTTTGGGTCAGTGGGAGACACGACGCGGATGCCACAGCGCAGGAAGATCCGATGCATGGAGGCGACCTTCGTGCGAATGTCTAAGGCGACGGCGGGCATGCCCGTCTGGAGAAGTATCTTGAGTCCCTCGACGCTGTGGTAGAGAGAGGCGATCGGCGGGGTTCCCGTAAGAAAGCGACGTCTGACGCGGTGGTGCGCTTCGGGAAACTGCGAGAATGCGAACGGCTGCTGATCGCCGATCCAGCCAGAGAAGGTTGGATGCAGATCGAGCCCCGGACGGATGTAGAGGAAACAGCTGCCTGAGGAGCCGCAGCCCTCCTTGAGAAGGCCCCCGAAGTAACAATCGACGCCGAGCGCTTGAACGTCGATCACATGACTGGCTACCGCGTGATACCCGTCGAGTACGAGGAGCGCTCCGTGACGATGGCAGGCGTCGGCAATCGCGCGGATCACGTCATCGGTGATGCGTTCCCCGCTGAGGAAGCCGATGTGGCTCAGAATGACAAGCGCAGTGTCATCGCCGATCGAGCGAAGCACGGCCTCGTGGTCGAATGCGCGGTCGCGCATCGGCAGTACCTCGATCTGCAATGCCTGCGTATTGCCAGACGACAGTCCCGAGAGAAAAGATTGCTGATGCCGAAGCGTGTGCAGCACGGCGGGGAATTCGCCGTCGGTGCAGATCACCTTGCCATTTTTCTTGCGATGGAGTTCCGGGCAGGACAGCAGTCCGAAGACGATCTGCGTCGCGTTTG
>JAKFXO010000021.1 GCA_021731345.1 Candidatus Peribacterales bacterium
AAATCGTCGCTCTTGAAAATTTCCTGCACATCAATCGCTCGGTCACTAGAAAAGCGCAAACTCGGCCTACGGCCTCAAACATGCGCTTTTCTCACGCTCCCTTCGCGAAGATGTGCGACGGAAATTTTCCAAGGCGACAGAACGCTGTTTTTCTAGAAATACGACGTGCACAATCCATGATCATTCAAAGACGTAGTCGAAAATTCTTTTCAACCCCACGTCCAGAACCCTATTGGACACCGAAGGGGTGTTTTGAAGGATAACAGGTTAGGACTGGAGGGTAATGGGGGTTTGGGGGATCTAGGGAACCTAGTTAGGTTCCCTGGTCCCCCAAGGAAAATCGATAAACTGCGTGTTGAGATCGTCTTTGTCATAACATCGAAATTGACAAGTTTCCTCTACAGAGGATGATGTGACTCCTGTCAGATTGTTCTTTGTCACTGCTCGGAGCATATGCCGCCCCTGAAAGGAGGTGATTCATATGGTTTTCAGATTGTTGTTTATACCTGTGGGAATCTGCATGATTCCTATGGCAATGTATTTGTTCCTAGCGCTAACGTATTCTGTTCGTCGTCTTTTTCTTCGTGATGAAGAGATTACGCCGAATACTCTCGTGAGAGCGTGGAGCTTCACAGCGATGTTTGGATTCTCAGCAGCGTTTTGGGCAATACTTCCGCTGCTGTATTACTGCCTTGCGTAGTCATGTAGATCTGACAGGATCGCCCGAGCACTGGATGCTCGGGTTTTTTTTATGCCTTTTTCTCAATGGCAATCTCAACATTGAGTCCTCCGAGATCAGCGGTTTCAGTTTTGCCTTTGTTCTCGTCCAACACTGCGCGTGTTTCTTCAAGCACGAGCTTACCGTGAGTTTCCATAATCGCATCTGCGCCTTTCAGACTCAGCTTCACCGTGTCTGTAAATTCCATACCCGCGTCTTTGCGCATTTGCTGAATGGCGCGGATGAGCTCACGTGCCTGACCTTCAAGCAAGAGCGCAGGAGTCATGGTGGTATCAATAGTGACGACGATGCCACCAGCAGCAGCGATGAGTTTTCCTTCCTTACCCTGATAGACGATTTTGGCTTCTTCTTGCGTAAATTCCTCATCTTTGATGAGGATCTTTCCATCCTTTTCCGTGAATTCACCAGCTTTTCCGGCTTTGATAATCTCCTGAACTTTGCCGCCGAGTCGTGGGCCGACTTTGCGCGCATCTACCATCACGATGGCAGAGCCGAGTGATGATGCATCCACAACATCGATGATCTGTTTCACATTCAATTCTTCTTCGATGAGTTCCTTCACCACTCCGGCGGTATCGGACGGTGGCAACGCGAACGTGACGGATTGCAGCGGCTGACGTACGCCGATCTTCGCTTCACTACGAAGTGAGAGTCCGAGCGTCACAACTGTGCGTGTGGAGTCCATGAGTGAGATGATCGTTTTGTCGTCAGCTGTCATCTCGGCACTCGCAGGCCAGTCCGTAAAGTGGATGGAGTCATGATCTTCACCGACGAGATTCAGATAGATTTCTTCGGTGATGAAAGGACAGAACGGCGCGAGAAGCTGGCTCGTTGCAAGCAAGACCCTAAACAACGTATCAAGTGCTTCGGCCTGACCATCTTCTTTGCCAGATAATCGACGACGGCTGAGGCGTACGTACCAGTTTGTGAGGTCATCGATAGAGTCCGAAAGATGGCCACAGGTAGCGGAAAGATCGTATCTCTCCAGTTCTGCTGTCATCTTGTTTACGAGCTCCTGTGTCTTCAGGATCATCCAACGATCCAGCTGATGCTTGGACTGTGCATTCCTGAGTGAGAAGTCGATACTTGGTTTGAAGTCCGCAGCGTTGGCGTACGTCACAAAGAGTCGATATGCATTCCACAGCGGAAGTAGAACCGAGCGAACAGTTTCGGCGACGAGTTTTTCCGAGAACCTCAGGTCTTCTCCGCGAACGGCAGGTGAGCTCATGAGCGCAAAGCGCACTGCATCTGCTCCGTGTTTTTTTACAATCTCCGTGGGTTCTGGGTAGTTCTTCAGGCGCTTACTCATTTTCTTTCCGTCTTCTGCGAGCACGATGCCATTGACCACACAGTTCTTGAACGCCGGACAGTCAAAGAGCGACGCAGAGAGAACGGTGAGTGTGTAGAACCATCCGCGAGTTTGATCCAATCCTTCAGCGATGAAGTCAGCCGGAAAACCTGGAGGCGAGTCGGAGCTTGTCTCAAATGGGAAATGCTCCTGTGCGTACGGCATGGAACCGGATTCAAACCAGCAGTCCAACACTTCCTCGATGCGGCGCATCTGTGGCTGGAGCGTGTATTCCATTGCTTCGGCGTTCTTCGGCTCCATCTTCAGCGCTTCCTCATATGACATGCCGCTTGCGATCATCCCGAAAGCACGGAGGAAACCGGCATGTGCGACGACGAGGACTTTCTTGCCGGCGAATTCGCGGAGAATCCAGTCGTGCGCTCGCTGCACACGCTTCATGAACTGGTCGAACGATTCGCCGTTCTCCGGCGTGGTCTTGAGAAGCGCTGTACCCTTCGTTCCTTTTGGTAACTTCAGATCTGCAAGTATGACGTCGATTTCTTTTCCGGACCAATCTCCTAGGTCGCGCTCACGAAGCAGTACTGAAGTAGCACCCGGTTCCATGTCGATCTCTTTGCCGATGATATCGGCGGTCTGACGCGCGCGGATAAGATCGGATGAAACGAAGATGTCGAACTTTTTGTCCTTGAGCATCTCGCCGGTCTTCTTGGCCTGCGCCTTGCCGGTCTTGTTGAGCTCCATGTTGACGTTGGATCCTTGGATGATGCCCATCTTATTCATGTCCGTTTCACCGTGACGGACGAGCGTGAGTTCCACAGTTTCTGCTGCAGACGCTTTGGTCTTTTTGGCTTCCTTCTGCGAAGCCTGCCACATAATCTCATCAACAGTTTCTTTGTGCAGGTCCATTTGAGCCTTCCTCTCGTGGTCCCAGTAAAACGTCGTCATGCCCGCTAATTCTGGGTATGGCTGATGGACGATCTTGTGTGGGTCTTCTCCGGTGAAGATGTGCTTCATGTTCATGACGAGATCCGCATGCGTCACGATGGCAACAGTTTCACCTTTGTGTTTCGCGAGGATCTCATCCAAGAAATCTTGCACACGACGTTCGATGTGCGACCACGTCTCCATTCCCTCAAAGTGATAGATGCTTTCAATGTGCCCTTTCTCCAATTTGTGCGCGCGTCGTTCGCGGATGAACGTGAGATCATCAAAGTTGATGTGCTTTCCTTCGTACTCACCAAAGCTCACTTCACGCAGACGCTCATCGATGAAGATCGGCGCGCCACATTCTTCTGCTACTGCCTGAGCGGTGGAATGCGTGCGCATAAGAGGGGAGCAGTACACTGCGGTGATTTTCACATCTTTCGTGGATGCAGAAACCTTCTTTGCAAGAGCTGCAGCCTGCTTCTTTCCGGTTTCTGTCAGTTCGGTGCCCGGTTCTTTTCCTTGGTAAATTTTCTCCACGTTGCCCCTACTTTCGGCATGTCGTGCAACGATGAGCTTCGTAAATCTCTCAGGTGCTTTGGCCATCAGCTCATCACGCGAGCCGATCACTTCCACTTCTCCTGTCACAGTGTTTCTCCAGATTGGAAGTGGCGTTCCCCAGAAACGGTTTCGTGAGATTGCCCAGTCACGCGCACCCTCTAGCCATTTTCCAAATCGTCCATCACGCAGGTGACCTGGCACCCACTTCGTCTTTGCGTTTGCGCCGAGCATTTTCGGTTTCACTTTTTCTACCGCAACGAACCATGATGATGTTGCGTAGTTCAGAAGCGGCGTGTCACACCTCCAACAGTGCGGGTAGCTGTGGTTGAACGTGTAGCTCTTGAAGTATCGCCCCATCTCTTTGAGCACGGCGATGACAGCCTTGTCTGTCGACATTGGATCTTTGCCATCGAACGGCTTAGCGTACAGACCCTTGAGCTGCGTCACTTCAGGCTTAAAACTACCGTCCGTATTGATGTGGTGCAGAACATCGATACCAAGCTTTTTGCTGATATTAAAGCCATCTTCACCATGTGAGTTGGTGATGTGCACGATGCCCGTACCATCAAGATCGGTCACCTCGCCGTTCTCATCCATGAGGATTTCAAAACAGCGCTGGCCGTACGTCTGAGGCTTACTTGTTTTCTCCGTCGCCGGAATCACTTTGTCCACGTACGACGTGAAGAGTGGGACATATTTTTTGCCGACAAGCTCTTTAGCCGTGACAGTTCCGATGATCTCATACTCTTTTGCCTTGAAGACTTCTTTCACCAATTTCTCCGCGACGATGTACGTGATCTTTTTGCCTTTCTCCTTCACTTTCACATACGGAATGTCAGGACCGACGAGGAGCCACAAGTTTCCAGGGAGTGACCACGGTGTCGTCGTCCATGCGAGGATCTGCGTGTCTGGTTCATCTACAAGTGGGAACGTGAAGATCACCGACATGTCCGTGCGATCTGCGTAGCCCTGTGTCACCTCGAAGTTTGAGAGTGGCGTCTGACAACGTGGACAGACGTGCATCGGTTTCCATCCTTCATAGATAAGCCCCTGTGAATGCAGCTGCTTAAACACCCACCAAATACTTTCCATAAACTCGGGGTCCATGGTGCGGTAGTCATTGTCCATATCTACCCACCGTCCGAGGCGTTCTACGACTTGGCGCCACTCACCTGTATGGCGCTGGACAGCTCCACGACACAGTGCATTGAAGTTTGCGATACCGAGTGCCTCGATGTCTTTCTTGGATTTTAGGCCCTTTTCTTTTTCAATAAGGTTTTCGATCGGGAGTCCGTGACAGTCCCAACCAAAACGGCGCTTCACATATTTTCCACGCATCGTCTGATAACGAGGGATCACGTCTTTGATCGTTCCCGCGAGCAAGTGTCCGTAGTGAGGGAGTCCCGTTGCAAATGGAGGTCCGTCGTAAAAACTAAAGACTTCGCCCTTTTCCCGGCGCTTCATGGAGCGCTTGAAGGTGTCTTCTTCCTGCCAGTACTTCAGAATCCCAGTTTCGAGATCGGGAAGTGATTGATCAGAATCGACAGAGTCGAACATGGCGCAGAGTATAGGGAAAATTGCCGTTTCGCGGTACGGTTTCTTCAATGTCTCAGAAGCCCGCTTTACGGAAGTGTGAAACAGGTATTGACTATTTTGCAAAATAGTATGACAATACGGACGATGTCGCTCGCAGAATATCCTTTAGAAGGCTCAGGCAGCAGCTCACATGAGACTGCAGATGTTTCACGCACAGACATGCGTGAGGACCCTGTGCTTCGTGAGGCATCCGATGATGCCGCAAAACTCGTTGCGAAGCGCATGCCTCAAGCAACAGTTGCGGAAAAAACGTTGGCAGTTGTTGCCATTCTTGTGGCACTTTTTCACGGTAGGAAGTAGAAAAAATATCGATAAAATGATCGATTGATTTACAGAAAGGGTCTTATATACTTTAGTACCCTCTTTTTTGGGTATTTAGACTATGAGTTCACAAGACGAATTCCCCAAAGGCCAAGACCCTGATCAGGAAATGCTGATGCGCTACGCGCAGGAAGCGGTTGAACGCGCTAACGCTACCAATAATGGACCCATCAACGTGCGTCGTGTTTCGGATCGTATTTTTCAGACAATCCAGACTTCGGAGCGCCAAGCGAAGGCCATTCTTCGAGATCAAGAACTGAGACTCAATGTGAAGGTCCATGGCGACCCCCAGAATATCGACGAAGAGGAATATCCGTTTCGTGCAGCAGCAGTCGTCGCGATGACAGCGGGCGCACACGTTGCTGATGTATGGGAGACGCTATCCGCTGAAGGTCGTGCGTCGTATCTTCGTGAAATGACACGAACTCTCTGTCATCAGGTCATTGTCGCAGGCTATGAAACGAATACGCTCATGCAGGAACACCCTGTATGGAAACGTGTGATGAGTGAATTTCTTGACGATGCCGCCAACACCGATGATGAAGCTCTCGATGTTCTACGGGAAGGTTTGCCACCTCAAGTGCTCCAGAGTGAAGGACATTTCTCTGTTGAAAGAGAAGAGGATCACTCGAATCAAATCGGTTCCATTGTGGGTTCCACTCTCCATCGTCTCCATCGACTCTGTGCCGACGAGCGTCGCACGGTAAAGACGGAAATTGCCGGATGGGAGAGATGGAGAAGTCATCTCGTGACCCCGGCAGAGCCAGATATTCCTGCGCTTACGAATATCTATAATGATGTACGCATTCCGTACGAATGGTTTGCAGATCTTGCCTCGAGTCAGAGTGAAATTCGAGAGGCAGCGCTCGATAAAATTCAGAAGTTCGGAGGATTCATTCATCCCTCAGATCCTGACGAGTTACGTGAGACACTCAAACATGGAGTCATGCGGATGACGGATGATGGTAATGCGTACTACGGATTGATCACTGATCCAATAATTGTTCAGGAACACTTACAGCGTTTCTGCGGTTTTGATCCCAATAAGCGTTATGCCACCAAAGATGATTTGCCAAAAAAAGCTCAATACAGTGATCAAAAAGAATGGAATCTTGAATGGAATGCAGATCCTGCATATGCACTGACGATGTTTCAACTTCCGCACAACGTAGCATTGTCTGTTGAAGTGGCAGTGAAGCGAGATCCGAAACCTACTGCATCATCAAATGGACGTGGACGTCGTAATTCCGGTATTGCAGCAGCGTTGAAGCACGGAGTGTATACGGATCCTTCTGTGGATCAGGCATGGGTACTTACTCGCCATTTTCAGATTGTGGAAGTCGGTATTCCAGAAATGGAAAAGAAGAACCAGCTTGTCTCTCGTGCGATCAACGTCGGTAGTGACCAGTTCATTCGTATGCTTGGTGGATGTGAAATCGGTTCTGGGACTGAGCAGTCCGCTGTGCAAGTTCCAGATCAACTAGGACGTATGCATCCTGTTGATCTGACCGTGCGCTGGATTTACTGCCTTGCTCCGCGAAAGAAGTCCATCGAGATGATCGAGCAGCGGGGGCATCGGGCCTAAGTTATTCCGATGTTCGTAGTACGTATGACGCAAGTAAGCTTGCGGCACTCAGTAGTATTGCTGCAGGAATCATGACGAAAAATCCATACATATCTCCAAGTAGGAGTGGTTGCGCTACCATCGTGACGAGTACCAGTGCATTGAGCCACGGAGAAATAGTGATGTAACCGAAGTCGTCGGTAATGGCGTGGAAAATCATGTACGGCAGTGCTACGAATACAATAGCGTAGAGGGCAGGAAAGAGAGCCTCGCTGAGAGTGGCAGGAACTGTGAGTTGGCCAAATGGTACAAGGAGAAGACTCGTGAGAGCAGAGATCATAGTGATCATCGCAAAGAGTTGAATATATCGAGCTTGGATACGAGCGACACTTTGGAAATGGCTTGTGAGTCGTGTGTAGATATTGAAGACAGCAACAATGGCAATAAGCAGAATCCAGTCACGCAGACTGAATGGTGCAGACGACGCGAGTGCGATACCTCCAAGACTCAGCCCAATCGCAGTGAGTACCATCGTCATCCATCGACGCTGTAGTAGGAGTGGAAGGATGATAATGACGGCATTGATCCGCAGGAGCGTATTGTAGAAGAGAGGAGAGCCCTCAGAGAGGAAGGCGTACGTGAGCAAGTTCATGAGGAAGAGAGACACGCCTGCCATCCAGAGTGAGGGATGATGAAGTGGGATCCTTAAGAGTGATTTACCACGATGCGTCATCAGTAATACGAGTGAAGCGAAGCCAAAGACTACCCATGCTCGTACGAACGTCAGTTCGGATGGCGTTACGCCGCTCAACAGCGTCATCTTGGCGACAATTGGATCGAGCCCCCAGAGAAGCACAAGGATGACGATGGCCAGTAAATGACGGATGCGCGGATGATGACGGATTTGCAATCGTGTCACATGCGCGGTGGCGAGATCTTGCTGAAACTCGTGGAGTGTTCGTCCATCCATGCGTACATTCAGACCAACACGCGTGAGGCTGTGGTCGAGCCGATGATAGTGAATATCTTCAAGATGCTGTCCGTACGACCGATGAATAAGATTGATCCGATCCATGAGTTCTACCGAGTCCATATTCACCGTATATTTCACAGTCGATGTTTGAGACGACATAGCTTCATGTTTCGTTGGTTTTTCAAAAAACATGTGACAGACATCCACTGGCTCCAGTCGTCCATCTGCGATGGAAATATATATTTCTTCAAGCGAGTGATACCCGAGGGATTCGATACGCGTATGAAAAGCATGCATATCAAATTCTTCAATAAAGCCTTTCTTCCGTTCAGAGAGAGTCTCTTGAAGCATAACTTTTCCGATCTGTTGTTTTTGCGAATCCGATTTCTTCATGAGAGATTCGCGGATTTTCGCTGCTGCAAACCCTGTTTCTACTTGTCGTAGCCAATCCCTGGAGCAGGTCACCGTGTCGCCCAAGCGAATGTCGAGTGATGCAGCGTTGGTGAGTGGTGACGAAAATGGAACATCGACGCCGTTCAATTTGATTGACGTCATTTTGAGCGCGCGATCATAAAAAAGGAAGAAAGCTCCGTCGAGCGCTGTCGCGTTTCTTGGTAGACGTACAGTGGAGTCATCCGGACCGTGAATGATGATGGATTCACCCAAAATGTCACTTTTGAGGTTTTCCCAGAAGTCATCACTGCTGCCTGCAGTATCGTTTGTAAGCGATGTGAGGCGCTTGCTCCATGGCAAAATATCCGAGATTTCCGTCGTTCCCGTGAAACACACGGTTGTCACTCCTTGCCGTGCGTACTGGTGCATGTCCTTCGTTCGGATTTTGCAACGAACGCGCGTACCGTCGTGAGCGATGATGGTGGTGTGGAGACCTTGGTAGCCGTTGAGCTGCGGCTCGTTGATGAAATCCTGGAATGACGATACCTCGCGCTTCCAAAGCTGATGTAGGGCGCCGAGCGTGCGATAACACGCGTCCGTGTCTTCGCAGATGAATGCGATCGTAAGGAATGACACGCCGGTTGCTACAGATCCCCCGACATGGAGCTGGTCTTTCATTTGATCCCATGTCTTTGGTTCGAAGTGCAGATCGATCTTTGATCCGAGGATGCGGTCATGAGTGCGCAAATTGGTGCGAATCAGATCCATGAAAACCATGCCACGCTGTTCATTATTGTTGCGCAGCTCCAAGAGTGCCGAGTGTATTTCAGGCTCTAGAACAGCAAGACAGAGCGATTCCAGCTCATCGCGCATATCTTGCATGCAGAGCTTATCTGCGATTTTGACGAAGACTTCATACGTTTCTTTCGCAAGAAGTTTCTGACGCTCTGGCGGCAGGAATTCCACAGTTTGCATATTGTGAAGTCTGTCGACAAGCTTGATGACCATGATGCGAACGTCTTCCTGCATCAGCGTAAAAATCTTTCGTAGAGTTTCGATCTGCTCATCAAGCTTTGGACTCATGGAGACGTCCTTCGAACTGAGTTTTGTCACGCCATCAATGAGGGATGCCACCGATCCGTCAAAATCACGATCAATCTCTGCGAGAGTGAGAGTCGTATCTTCCACTGTGTCATGAAGCAGCGCCGCGATGATGGTGTCCGGATCAGCCTTGAGATTGAGCAGCATGTGCGCAACCGCCACAGGATGGTTGAAATATGGTTCGCCCGAACGACGCTTCTGACCTTCGTGCATCTTTTTTCCAAGCTCAAAAGCTTGTCCAATTCTCGTAATATCACGAGCGGGAAGATGCCGAATGTGGGAGCGAAGTTCTTGCCACCGCATACAGAATGTACAGTCTACCCTTCTGGCTTACAGAAGGGAAGATCACCCTAATAGGGTCCGTATGTAGGCTTTCACATTCGAGAAGATCTCCGTGCCTGAATCCAGGGCCTCTACCTCCTGCAAGTTAAACCACCGCATGCGGTCGGATTCTTCCTCGGCAATGCGCACTGCCTGTGTTTCATCCAGCGGTTTTGCAACGAACAAAAAGTCCATGTGCTGATGTGCTTCTTCACCGCGTTCGGGTGATGCAGGTATTTCTTCCAGAAGCATCGCGATGGGTTTTATGAGCATCTGACCTTCTTGTTTGTTCTCGGTAAAAAGATCCTCAGTGGGGTCACCGATGATGTCGACATCGAGGTTCGTCTCTTCCTTGCATTCACGCTTCGCAGCGGCTTCCGGAGTTTCGTTCGGATCAATGTGGCCGCCGGGTGGCATCCAACGCTGTAGACGTTTGTGCCATAGAAGTAGCGTGCGTTTCTTGGAGTCGATGATGAAGGCGGTAGCGGTGAAGTGGCGAATCATGGATTGGGCAATCAGTATCATGACAGAAACATTCTGGTGTATCGTCATTGTAGTTGTCTTTTCCCTCCTCTCGCTATGGTTCTCATCAATGATAACTCCAAAGTTCTGGATATCGGTGACCCTATGCCGCATTTCACCTTGCCGGCTACAGATGGCCTCTCGGTCGACTCAAGCATCATTCGGGATCCTGCACTGGTGATCGTTTTTACGTGTAATCACTGTCCGTACGCACAGGCGGTTGAACAAAGGCTCATTGATCTCGCGAAGGATTTTGATCAGGAAGGAGCGCAGTTTGTCCTCATTAACAGCAATGACGCTGATAAATACCCAGATGATTCTTTTGCTTGCATGAAGGCACGTCATGATGAGAAGAGCTTCCCGTTTCCGTATTGCTTCGATGAAACGCAGCAGGTCGCAAAAGCATTTGGTGCACTGTGCACGCCGCATTGCTTTGTGTTCGATTCCGCTCGCAAGCTCAAATATATGGGCAGAGTGGATGATAATTGGAAAGAGCCTGAAAAAGTCACAGAGCACAATCTCCGTGATGCCATTGCAGCCGTCCTCAAAGGACAGGAACCTCCGGTTCACCGCATGAATGCGATCGGATGCAGCATCAAATGGAAGAATTAATCGGGATCGTTTGAATGATCATGATCTCAGGCGGCGCAAAAAGACGTGCTCTAGGGCCAGATTCGCCCACACCTCGGGTAATAGCGAGCATTGCTCCGCCATCAAGCCGAAAGATTCCTTGGTCAAATTTTCTCCCGATCCTTGTTGGCAGTGCTGAGACGGGACCATGCCACGGAAGCCTGATTTGGCCGCCATGCGTGTGTCCGGCGATGATGAGTGTTGCAAGCCGAGACATCGGGTCGAGGATGACATCAGGATTGTGGGACATGAGAATAACCGGTGAGCCGGTTCCTGCATTTTGAAGAGTAGTGACGATGTCAGCCTGACCTGAGAGTGCATCTTCAATACCGGCGATGCGGAGAAGCTCATCTCCGATACGGAGTTCCGACTGCGCATTTTCAAGAACGATGAGCCCGTAGCTTTTGAGTGTTTCGACAATGAGGTCACTCTTATCTGTCGGACGACGTTGCTCCGGTGAGAACAGCCGATAAATGCCATGGTCATGATTTCCCATGACGACAAACGTGCCGAGTGCAGGTCGCAAATTCTTCAGTGGCTCCAGCGCAACGATAGCTTCTGGGGTGACTTCATCTGACAGAACAAGATCTCCCGCAATGAGGACGATGTCGGGCATCTCACGATTGATGCGAGCAACAACGCGTTTGATGTAACCGGCTCCTTTGTACGGTCCTACGTGCAGATCTGAGATCACAGTGATTTTCAGTGACTCATGGAGTGGAAACGCGAGGTTTACCTCAGTGACCGTGATGAGTTGCGGTTCGATGAAAGATCCGTATGCGATGAGCATGAAAAAAAATGTCGATACCGTTCCAGTCGCAATGACGCCAATTCGCATCCAGAGCGTTCGTACACGCTGTCTCTGGAGCTCATGACGCGCAGCGATCATGACTCCCAGTGAGCCTGACAGCATAATGAGAATGGCGATGTCCCACGGGAATGTCAGTGTATTGGCGAGCGTCATGCGACAAGCAGTATGAAGGAAGTCGGCACAGAAAAAAACCGGGGTGGACCCCGGTCTTCTTCTTTTTTAAAGCGATATTAGCGAGTGTAACGCGTCGGGGTCTTGGTGACCGGACATGTTCCATCCCTCTGCATGGCAAGAAGCTTCATCGCGTCCATCGACGGATCATCGCATGATGCGAGCGTGTCGTTGTCGATGCTGTCAAAAGACGAGGTTGGTTCGATCGTGATGATGTCATCAGTCGGCTCCATCATCTCAGGCTCCATCATGTCCGAACTCGACTCGTCGAGATATGTAGGCATTTCACCCATGAGCATTGCACCGACCTCATCAAAACTCATTGCTCCTGCTGGAGCCTTGAGATTCAGGGCTGCAGCTGGCTTTTCAGTACCAGTGAGCGTGAAAGAAGACTCTTTTCCTTTCGTGCTCATGGAGTACGAACTTCCGAGGAAGGCGTCCTTGGAGTTTGTCTTTACTGTCATATCGAAGTGCATACCTTCTGCAAGAGCGCGCCATGGGAAGAAGTCGTCTGATACCGAACTGGTATCCTGAAGAGCTTCGCGAATGGAGAGCGCAAGCTGAGCTGCTGCGTCAGACTTCAGTGTGAGCGTGTAGGTTGTGCCGCCATTATTCTCGGTCTTCGTGACCATGTTAAATGTCTCATCTGCTTCCATCACGTCAGTCTCCGACAAAGAGAATGCTGGATTCTCAACGACTTCAAGAGCTGATGCATCGAAAGGGGTCTTAAGCCATTTGTGCTGTACGAAGTCAGTTGAAAGAGTGGCGAAATCGCTCTTCATTGATCCGTCGATGCTCGCAACTTTGACGTAGAGCATGCCACCAATCACCATCATTTCACCTTTGGCACGAACTTTAAAATCGCCAGAAACAACGTCGACAGTGGTCTTCGCCCAGATCTGCATATCCATAGAATCAGTTCCCTGAAGCGTTCCATTGGACCAGACGCTGACATACGTGTCACCCTGAGCTTCTGCGTGAGCAGCAATGGAGAAACTACGCGGAGCACCGCTCTGGATAGCGGACATGAGCGCCGAAGGCGACATGTACGCAGCAGAAGCAGCAAGCGGAGAAAGTAGGTAGAGCGCGGAAAGCGCGATGGACAAACGTCGCATGGGGAAAGAGGAGGGAAAGTGAGCTTACGCTATCACATTCCTTTTCTCTGGCAAATTGGAGTGGATATCCCCCTAGCATTTGCCATTTTTCTGTGAGGTGGTTTCTCTGGACAGATTATTTCTGTAGTGCCGAATTTGTAGAACAAGGACGTAAAACTCCGTACAGTAGAGGGAGTTCCCAACTCACACATGCTCCATAAAGCTCCAAAAATTCTTGCTGCAGCATCCGGCATTTTTGTCGTTGGTGTTCTGATGTACACCGTAAATAACCGCTTCGGAAGCAGTTCGCTTCGAGGCGCGGCTCCACCAACGACGTCTTGTACAACATGGTTTTATCTTGATAATCCTCAAAATGGAGGATTGCCAACTCCTACGACCGGTGTCGATGACGGTAGCACCACGACGACAGCAGCAGGCATGTGTGGCAAAAAGACGAGGACCATCAAAAAGAAATTCGCTCCTGTGAAAGCAGATGGAAGCGCCAGGAAAGTATGCCAGTGCGGCTCGAATGCCAACACGATAAAAACAGCTCTCAAAAATGCAGTGAAAGCAGGTATGGATGCCGAGTGTATTGCTTCCAATGGTCCGATGTGTGATGCGACATGCACAAAATCCGGCGACGCAGTGGTGAAGAATAAGGTTGGCCCAACGTATACGGGTGAATCTATCGATGGTGGACAGAGACTTTGTCCAGGAATGATCTGTTACTGCCTCACATCATGGAAATGGTCATGCGACATCGAACAGGGATGCGCAGCACCGAGTAGCAGCTCCTCCTCTTCCGCTCCTCAGGTGTGTTGTAAGGTCGGCACCGCCGCTCCTACATGCCAGGCAACTTGTGCCGGAACAACCATACCTACCACCCCTGCTGGTTCCGCGTGCACGCCAACGAGTTGCGTGAACTCTTCGTCATCCTCCTCTTCCACACCTAAGGTGTGTTGTAAGGTCGGCACTGCCGCTCCTACGTGTCAGACAACCTGCGCTGGTACAACGATATCTACGACTCCCGCAGGTTCCGCGTGCACGGCAACAAGCTGTGTAAATCCTCCATCTTCGCCTCCCTCCTCCCCTCCGTCTTCAGCATCCCGATGCACCGGATCAACGCCAGTGGGAGCTACCTGTAATAATAGTGATAAGCCCTGTGATGGAAGCAGAGGAGATTGTTATTGCAACAAAGCCCCCCTAGAAGTGACTGGTAGATGTCAGTAGCGTGTATTCCATCAAAAAACCCGCCGAGTGGCGGGTTTTTTTATATCCAATATCTGACTTCTTACAGCATCTTCTTCAGATACTGCCCTGTGTAGCTATCTTTCACTTTCGCTACATCTTCGGGCGTTCCAACGGCCATGATCTTGCCGCCTTCATCTCCACCGTCTGGGCCAATATCGATGATGTGGTCGACGGACTTCACGACATCCAAGTTGTGCTCGATGACGAGAACAGTGTTGCCCTTTTCGACGAGTCTTTGCAGAACGTCGAGAAGACGTGCGATGTCGTCAAAGTGAAGACCGGTTGTGGGTTCATCTAAAATATAGAACGTCTTACCGGTTGCGCGCTTCGTAAGCTCAGTTGCGAGCTTAATGCGCTGCGCCTCACCACCAGAGAGCGTGGTCGCGCTTTGTCCGAGATGAATGTAACCAAGGCCGACATCACTCAAGGTCTGCAGTTTGTTCTTGATCGATGGGAATGCTGCGAAGAAATCGAGTCCTTCCGTGATGGTCATTGCCAAAGCATCGGCGATGTTCTTTCCTTTATAGGTGACTTCCAGAGTCTCGCGGTTATATCTCTTGCCGCGACATGTTTCACAGGTGACGTACACGTCTGGCAGGAAGTGCATCTCGATTCTCTTCAGTCCGTCACCCTCACAGTCTTCACAGCGGCCGCCGGAAACGTTGAAACTGAAACGTCCTGGCTTGTAGCCGCGAGTCTTGGCTTCAGGGGTCATGGCAAAGACGTCACGAATTTCCGTGAAGATGCCAGTATACGTAGCGGGGTTTGAGCGCGGTGTACGGCCGATGGGGGACTGATCGATGACAATGGCTTTATCGAGATGTTCCAAGCCCTTGATACCTTTGAAGTTCTGGCCTTTGCCGTGAGCTTTGTTGAGCGTGCGCTGAAGCTCAGGAGCCAAGATTCCGTGAATCAAGCTAGATTTGCCAGAACCGGAAACACCTGTGACACCGATGAAACATCCGAGCGGGAAAACGGCATGAACATCCTGCAGGTTGTGGTGCGTTGCACCAAAGACTTCCACGGTTTTGCCATTTCCTTTGCGGCGAGTCTTAGGAACCGGGATTTTCTTTTTTCCTGAGAGATACTGACCAGTCACAGATTCAGCTTTTTCGATGAGCTGCTTCGGAGTGCCTTGTGCGACGACTCTTCCTCCATGTTTACCGGCGCCTGGGCCGATCTCCAGAAGCCAGTCAGCAGCTTCGATGGTTTCTTGATCATGCTCGACGACGATCACCGTGTTTCCAATATCGCGGAGGTTCGTCATGGTCTTGATGAGCTTCGTGTTGTCACGCTGGTGCAGACCGATGCTTGGTTCATCAAGAACGTAGAGCACGCCCTGCAGTGCGGAACCGATTTGCGTTGCGAGACGAATGCGCTGTGCTTCGCCACCGGACAGCGTTGCTGCAGAACGGTTGAGCGTGAGGTACTTGAGTCCGACGTTCTCAAGGAAGAGGAGACGAGAGATGATCTCAGCCGTCACTTTTTTGACGATCGTGAATTCGTAGTCTGAGAGCGCGTTTTCGCCTTTTCCGGGTGCAAGGCTCTCGAAGAATTTGCGTGCGGTGGTCACGGACATTTCGGTACCTTCCACGATGTTCTTCTTTCCGACGGTGACACCGAGAATTTCCTTCTTGAGGCGCTTACCGCCACATTCCGGACACGGAAGCTCAAACATGTACTGCTCAATCTGGCTGCGTGTGTAGCTTGAGTCTGTCTCTTTGTGACGACGCTCAAGGTTTGGGATCACTCCTTCATATGTTGTCTGATAATGACCGTCGAATTTCTCGGTCATGAAATCAACATCTACTTTTTCAGGGTGACCGTAGAGAACGATTTTCTGTACCTCCGGTGTCAGGTGTTTCCATGACACATCGAGATCAAATTTCAATTTCTTCGCGAGTGCCGTGAGTGTTTGGAGCATGAAGCTCATGCGACCTGCGGATGTTGCCCACGGGTGAATGGCACCTTCGTCCACCGTAAGATCAATATTTGGAACGATGCTCGCAGAGTCCACCTGCAGAATGCTGCCGATACCGTGACAGTGTTCACACGCGCCGTGAGGCGAGTTGAAGCTGAAGCTGCGTGGTTCTATTTCAGGAATGCTCATCTCCGGATAGTCCGGGTTGACGAATTTGTCTGAGAATTTCACGAGATCACCGGTGTCACTGTCCATGACGAACATGAGGCCGTCACCTTTCTTGAGTGCAAGCTCTACTGAGTCAGCAAGACGAACACGGTTTGGGTTTACCTGCTCAACCGACGTACCGTCGCTGAGTTTTTCCTGCACAGGCTCGAAGTCGCGCACAACCAAACGGTCGATGACGATTTCGATGTCATGGCTCTTTTTGGATCAAGAA
>JAKFXO010000012.1 GCA_021731345.1 Candidatus Peribacterales bacterium
GGACTCTCCTGCGTCTTCACCGGACCGGGAACCATCTACATGCAAACCAGAAACATGCGAACGTTTGCAGAAAGCCTGAACCCATTCTTACCGCAGCGCGGTAAGTCACAGGGGCTCGGCTTCCTCGGCAACGTCTTCGGAGGCTAAAGACCTTTCTTTTGGCAACGTCCATTGACGACTTCAGCGAGGATGGATGCCGAGACGATGGCAATGCCGCCAAGGATGAAGAGCGGTGTAGATACTTTGAGATCGAAGAATAAAATCTCTGCCGAGAACGCGATGAGCGGAGCCAAATTTAGCATGAGGAACGCAAGAAGACCGTCGATACGGCGGAAGGCTTCGAACGTAAGGACAAGTCCTACAAGCGTCAGGAAGCCCACTCCAAGGCCTGTGAACCACTGCACCGGCGTCAGGTTGTACGTGATGGTTCCCAGATCAAACACATTGACGCCACCGATGAGGAAGAACGTGACAACAGCAATCCAGAGGAAGTGGTGTGTGGCAAGTGAGACGCTGTTGGTCGCCTGTTTGCTGTACTTGATATAGTGGATGTTACTCATGATGAACGCGACATCCGAGAACGCAATGAGGAGTGCGAAAAAGTCTCCAAGGACACCACCGCCCGAGCGAAGGACATCATTGTAGATAAGTAGTGTTCCCCCAAGCGCACTAAGGGCGAAGATGAGGAACATCTGCTGGATGTTACGAGCGGAGCGGAAGTATGAAATACGCTCACGCCAAATCACGAAGCCCAGAAGCAGCGCAAAGATCGGCGCATAGCTGAGAATAAGATTCACATTCGTTGCTGTCGTGAAGAGAAGACTCTTATGAAGGAAGTAGTTATACGAAAGGTTAGCGACGACGATGATCCAGAAGTAACGGTTGTACGGCGTTCCATAGGCAAGACGCTCATTTTTGGTGCGGAATACATTGAGCAGTGCGATGGCGACAAAACCCGTAATGGCGCCGGCAATCGCCCAAATATTGACCCTGAGCAGCGGGCTAAGCTGCTGGAGCGGCGTATAGCGGATCAGCACGGGCTCAATGCCCCAGATGAGCACCGCACCAAAGCGAAGCATGTATCCAATTACCTTAGTACGCAGCACCACCGGAGCATCCGTTCGCTTTTTTGCAGACTCAAACAGAAGAAATGTCTCAGCAAATCGATATCCCAAAAAGAGCATAGCGACTGCAAAGAGTGCGAGCACAAAAAGCACCGCCGAACCGGTACGAAGGAGTGGGAGCTTCCACGTCACGAGAACGATACCAAGCATGTTCAGGAAAAAGCCGAGCCCGAAGTACCACCTCTCCCTGCGTAGGAGCACGACGTATGACCGCAGATACGAAAGGATGTACGAATTGGTAATCAGGATAGGTAGGAGCGGCAAAATAAAGGCTAAGACAAGCGCAGTTGAGGATAGGCGCTGCAACTGCTCACTATATTTTCCAAGGAGCGTGAGGTCGAGAAGAACGACTCCGATCGCAAACGTGAAAAGGAATGCGATGAACATTTTCTGACGCATGGAGAGAACAGTCTCCACTTTGGAAATCCATTCCTGCCTTTCAAGAACGTCAATGAAGTCTGCAAAGTGCAAACGATCCGCAGAGCTACCATTGAGATGAATATCGGTCGAAATACCTTGTCCACTTTTGACACGGACATTCTCCACTGTGACATCAGACTGGCTAATGACATCATTGAGCTGAGAGAGCACATCCTGACCCGTCACCGTGATATGCAAACGGAAGCCATAACGCTTCTGGGTGGCTGAAGGAAGCAATTTCCGCTGATGATCTGGGTAGAGAAAAAAGACGATATCACGTGCGCGGATGACGCCTTCGCCGATCATGGAGAGCACCTGATCAAACGATTGGCGCCTGAAATTATCTGCAACGTTTTGGCACTGTGCATGTGACAGTCCTGAAATCAGTCCTTTGTTGTAGTGGTCCAATTCTTTCTGCAGCAAGGTTGCTCCTAACGTTATTTTTTCCGATCTGTCGTTTTTCTTGAGCACATCGACAATGTGAAATCTCGCATGTCTCGTCGCAACCATCTGCAGCCAATCAAACGTCGCATGCAAATGCTTTGGGTCCATCGTGACATGAACTTCGTCATCCTCTTTCAACACTTCAGAACCGACGACAGGGCGACCATTGATGGTGAGTCCGCTCGTTTTCCCTGCTTTCTCGTTGTAGAGCGCGTACGCCGCATCAAGCGCTGTGGAGCCCTTCGGAAGCGACATACGCTTGCGGTCAACATTCACGGAAATAGTCTCCCGCAAAATGTCTGACTCAAGCGCCTCCCAAAACGCTGTGCTGGAATCACGTGTCTTGAGATCGAAAGACTCCGTACGTTTGAGCCAAGCAAAACTTGGTGGCTCTGGTCGCGCAGGATCAAAAAGAGCAACAGCAATTCCTGACATCGCTTGCTCGTACATTTCGGGAGTGCGAATACGCACCTCGATGACAGAGCCATCTTGGAGTGTCACAAACGTATGCAGACTCTGGTATCCAGCATCGCTCGGAGCGGCGACAAAGTCTCTAAATTGACCACTGACAGGTCTGTAGAGCGTGTGGAGTGTCTTGAGAAGCTGGTAACAATCATCTTCCGTACGGACGATAACGCTCAGTGAAAAGGCATCTTGCAGAAGAGGATTGCCACCGCGCTGCTCTGTTCGCTCATGGAAAATGAGTAAGTTTCGCGGAAACATGGTGACCGAGATGAGCCCGTACGATTCTGCGTACTTCCGAAGCTCATGCTCCACCGACTCTGAGATGCGTGCAGCCGGAATGCACATTGCATCACGCCTCGCGAGTTCGGCAGGCCCCGTATCAAACGCATGCGGGACGCAGTATTCGGCAAACGTACGACGAACGTTGCGTAGGCCTAAGTGAAACGCGATTTTGTAGTACACCGTGAGTGTTTCGATAGCAAAGCGACGACGGCGTTCAGCCGTAGGTAATGAACCAATGGTCTGAACGTTGTGAAGGCGATCAGCAAGCTTAATGAGGATGCTACGCATATCGAGCCGCATGACGTCGAAAAGCTTTCGAAGCGTCTCGATTTTGCGGTCGAGCGGCAAGTCTGGACTCAGGTCAGCCTGTGAAAATTTCGTAATTCCTTCAACGAGCAATGCAACTTTGCGTCCGAACTTCACCGCAATCTCTTCTTTATGTACCGGCGTATCTTCTAGAACGTCATGGAGGAGGGCCGCAATAACCGTATCTCTATCCGCTTTCCAGCCAGCCACGATCTCAGCAACGTGAATGACGTGCGTCACATACGGCGTGCCGTCTTCGCGCTTCTGAGGCTCGTGAGCCTGCACTGCAAAATCAAAGGCATGACGAACATCATTCAGGTCCCCTGCTGATAAATGCTTCAAGAGAGCCGCAAGGTGACGGAAATCGGGCTGCATACCTTATGCCAAGTATAAACCACCTGGATTCAAACGTTACACGAAAAAAGGCCCCGAAGGGCCTTCTCTCGTTAATGGGCTTTAGGTCGTTTAGTGACCGCAGCCGCAGGATCCGCCTCCAAACATGTGAATGATGGGGAATGAATAGAACAACGTCAGTATAGTTTAGTACTAAACCAATTGTCAATACTCAAAGAGAGAATAACTTGACGTTTTCCCTCTACATTTAAAGGATCTTGAGTTTTCCTTTTGCTGCTGCGATGTTCTTATACCCCTTCTTCTTCAAAATCTCCGCAAGTTCACGATCAATGCGTTCAAAACATCCCGCACCTTCCTGCATGAAGATGGTGCCTACCTGTACTGCATCCGCACCACAGAGCAAGAACTCAAAAGCATCACGTCCGGTCTTGATACCTCCAACACCAATAATTGCCATTCGGTCGCCAAGCATCTGAGAGAACGCTCTGACATTCGCGAGAGCAACAGGCTTGATGTACTCACCACCAAGTCCTCCAAATCCACCTTTCGGTTTGATGAGTGGCGTCTCTGTGTCGGCATCAATGATGAGAGTGTTGCCCACGGAATTAATGCAAGTCAAAAAAGCGATGGGGAACTTCTTAAAGATTGCTGCTGCAGCGTCCCAGTGTGCGGGATCAAAGTACGGTGGGAGCTTGATACCAATCGGCTTCGTGCCACCAAGTGCAAAGAGATCTTTCAGCAATTGTTCAGTCATCTCAAAATCATAACCGATCTGCGGCTTTCCCTTAAGGTTCGGGCAGGAAAAATTAAGCTCGATGAGATCAACATCACTGTCGATGAATGCCTTCGTCAGCACTGGGAAATCATCCGGCTTCATGCCGGCAAGGCTCGCAATGATGGGTTTCTTCGTGCGTGCTCGCAATGTCGGCACCATGTCGATGTAGGCTTTCAAGCCGAGATTCGGCAACCCCATACTATTGATGGACCCGAGTGGCACATCACAATACCGAGGCTCTTCATTCCCCTCTCGTGGCTCTAGTGTGCATGTCTTGATCACAACTCCGCCTGCATGACTATCTGCAATAATAGTGAGCTCATCGAACGTCACATCTTTTGGTCCTGATGCGTTGAAAATATAAGAGTGGAGCTCGACTCCTGCGATCTGTGTCTTGGTGCTCATCAAACGAGAGTATACCAAAACGATCTAGTTTTTTACAGCTTCACCCATGAAAGCCTCAAATAGTGGATGAGGACGGTGTGGGCGGCTCTTGAACTCAGGGTGGAATTGGCTGCCGACCATGAACGGATGATCTTTGATCTCCACGATCTCCATGAGTCCGGTTGCCGGCCACTCGCCAGAGAACACGAGTCCCTTGTCCTCGAGCTTCTTGCGGAAGTCGTTATTGAATTCGTAACGGTGGCGATGCCTTTCGCTGATCTCAGGGGTGCCGTACGCAGCGTAGGCTTTCGTACCCTTCTTGAGCTTGCACTGGAACTGACCGAGTCGCAGCGTTCCTCCCATCGACCTTCCTTTATGCTGATCCGGTAGGAAGTGCACGACGTATTTCTCATGACCAAACTTCTCTTTCTCATCGAATTCCTGACTCGTGAGCTCAGGATCATTGAGCATCGCACGAGCGAATTCGATTGCTAAGAGTTGTGATCCGAGACACAAACCAAGATACGGCGTCTTACTCGTACGAGCGTAACCTGCTGCGAGGATTTTTCCTTCGATGCCACGCGTGCCAAATCCACCCGGAACAATGACACCTGCACAGGACTTCAGTTGCGCCCACACTTTTGCATCTTTCTTCTCAAGCTTCTCAGAATCCACCCATACAACCTCCGCTTTGCGGCCGTGGAAGACAGCAGCAGATTTGATGGATTCGATGACGGAGAGATATGCGTCGTCTAAGTCCGTGTACTTACCAACGAGTGCGATCTTGATGGGTTTTACGGCTTTCTCATGCCGTTTCATCCCCTCCTCCCATTCCTTCATATTCGGACGAAGGTTACCAAGCTTGAGCTTTCTACCGATGACGCTCGCAATATTGTATTTCTGAAAATTAAATGGCACATCGTAAATAGATTTCACCGTCTGCGCCGGAATGACAGCATCACGCTCAACGTCGCAGAAACGACTGATCTTATCGAGAAGCTCTGTCGGAATATCGTAGTCAGCGCGAGCGAGGATCATATCCGGCTGCAGACCAATGCGGCGCAGTTCACGAACTGAGAGCTGTGTCGGCTTCGTCTTGAGTTCCTTGGAACCTGCAAGGTACGGCAGAAGTGTGAGATGTACGTGGAAAATAGTGTCCGAACCAAGCTCCGAACGCATCTGACGAATAGCCTCAAGGAATGGCTCACCCTCAATGTCTCCAACGGTTCCACCTACTTCAACCATCATAATATCTGCCTTACTTTCTTTGGCTGCCTTCTTCATCCAATCTTTGATTGCGTTGGTGATGTGCGGAACGACTTGGATGGTGCCTCCGAGGAAATCTCCTTTGCGCTCACGAGCGAGAACCTCTGTATAAATGCGGCCAGTCGTCACGGTGCTTAGTCGGCTCATCGGTTCATCGATGAAGCGCTCGTAGTGACCAAGATCAAGATCTGTCTCAGCGCCGTCATCCGTCACAAACACTTCACCGTGCTGAAACGGACTCATGGTTCCTGGATCAACGTTCAAGTATGGATCCAGCTTCTGCACGAATACCTTGAAGCCGCAGGCCTTCATGATGGCTCCGATGCTTGCGGTTGCGATCCCCTTTCCAAGCGAGGAACAGATGCCACCCGTGACAATAATGTACTTCGTTCCGGACTTGGACTTCTTTGTAGGCATAGGAGAAAGAGGGAGGAATCTTTTTGGGAGACCTCTGTAGAGAAAATTTCTCGAGCCCGCCGTGAATTCTACTTATTTTAAGACAATTTGCAAGGTACTAGACGCCGGTGAGCTGACTGCCGTTAGAGTTCTCAAAATCCAATTCGTGCTCTTCGGCGATCATTTGAAGTCGTTCGGTCGAAAGCGGTGCGTCTCCCATGTAGAAATACTCGCCTTGGCGGTTTCCGGTAGAACGGTGTGGATCAAATCCACATGCATCGCCATGCCGAAGGTGCGTCTTGTCTTTCCATGCGGCGCCGCGCACTTTGCGCTTGAGCACCCAGAGATGCTCCCTTGAGGGATGCTCGGGGTCCATCGCATTCATTTCCGCGAGAAGGAAATCTCCTTTTGTAAGATGTGTCCTCATGGGGCGCTTCCGCTTCGCATGCTGAATGAGTTCGCGACCTGGGCCGCCGAGCCACAGTCGTTCAAGAACGGACTGAGGCAGCTGTTCGTAGTCATACCAAATCTCATGCTCCGAACCGACGGGCAACCCACGCTCACCATGCTTACTCTCTTTCGGCGCGAGAAGAAGACGGAGGTATTGGGCTTTTTGTGTGTGAACGACGGCGCGCAAAGCGTCTAAAATTTTGTTCTGTGGATGCGGATCAAGGAGAGCGATCCGTGTTTTTACCATCGCGTCGTCACCATCAAGAAACATCTGAGTCGACGCCGAATCGCCACCGAAGAGAGAAAGTTGATCGACGGAACTTCGGGTGCTTCTATGAATTTCTGCGATGCCACTCCGATCGTGGAGCGCTCTAAAAAGCTCACGTTGCGCAGGCAAGAGCGGCACCCGAATGAGTGCCCCGTATGATGGGACACCGTACTTAGGATGCGGCGCGGCGGCAGATACATCATCGAGTTCGATGACGTAACCGTCGGCCGTCGTCATAGCTCGATTGAAATTCATCGGTACGCAAAGAAAGGTGGATCAAAATACTATCGTCACGTAAAAACGCAATCGGATTCTTTGCGTATTGCGATGCCGTAAATCGAGCTCCGAAAGAATGTTGTTTGCCATGAAAGGGTATTTTTGTAACCATGCCCCTCCACTATGGGAACAAAAGTGAAAACTCAGGCAGGTCCGTATGACGCCCCGTATGCAGCGGGAGAGGGAGCTGAATCACAATTCAAGACACACTACATTGAGTATTCGCCACGCAGCGCGCATTTGGTTCTCGCGCGCAACGTCGAACGTTCCGTGGTGGACCTGCGACTGGCGACGGCATGTAGCCTTGCCCATCAGCTCGGTTCCGTGAAATGCGACTGCGGTACGCAGCTTCGGATGGCACAGAAACAACTTGCCCAAACCGACAACGGAGCGATGATGATTTACTCGCTCGGAGAGGACCATGAAGGCCGCGGCGCAGGCGAGCTCAATCACGTCCGGGCATATGTCCTTCAGCACAGGGAGCGCATAGACACAGTGACATCCTATAAAGGACTCGGCATCGACGTCGACCCACGAAACTATGGCCAGCAAGTTCACATCATGCGTAAGTTCGCACTGCACGAAAGAAAACGAAAAGTGCGGGTTCTGACGAACAATCCCGGCAAAGTGCTTCCTCTGAAAGAAGCTGGCTTCAACGCGGAGCAGCTGCTGCTCAATGCGCCCATCACGAAATTTAACTACGGACAACTTCTGTCACGTCAGACAGGGCTCGGACACACTTTCAAAGACGATCTGAGCTCCATATCCGTCGAGGGCGCGATCAAGCTTCGGACGAATGGCGAACTCGATAACGTCGATTATTCCGTAAACCCGGATATTGTTGGAGAAAACGGCACACGCTACGGCCCTTTCCCTCTCCCTTACGCCATCGATGGCAACGACGAAGGTCGCATCCAAGAACTTGATACCTATTACTACATCATCGATGAACGGATGTATTTCGTGCTGCATCGGCTCGGTGCTCCGCCAACTTCGTCGGCAGAAGTGGAGACGATGTCCGCTTGTCTTCCCGGACATGTTCTCGGCTCAACCCTCTGCACATGTCGTACGAAACTGAAAAAAGTGATGCAGGGTATGGATCCAAATTCGCCCGAAAAATCTCCAGTGCTCATCTTCGCTCTCGGTTACTACGACAGGCAGGCAAACTTAAAACCCGACGAAGTTCTTGCGCACGTCAGAGGCGATGCCGACAGGAGAGAGCTGCGCCCTGATCATCCACACGCGAAAATAATCCTCGAACACATGGGCGTGCGTGACCCTCAAACGTTCTCAGAGTGATCGGTGCTTAGGCTGTAGGCTTCCGAAGATTGCGCAAATTTTCCGAACGCTGCAAAAGCTGTCCGATAGCAGCAAGTAATCCAACGCGCAGGACATCTGCACGCTTCAACACTCCTCCTGAGAGAAAATCGTGAGTATCGGTCGCGTCTGCAGGCGCGCGTTCCGCAATGACAGAACCAATGGTCGTTGTGTCGAATCCACGACGACGCGCTTCTTCTACGTCTGCGGATGAATACTCGACTCCGGTACATGTTCCCACTCCCTCATTGCCTTCGGCATCGCGTGCTATGACCCATCCGCAATCGAAATGTGATTCTTGTCCGTTATTCATAACCGGGAAAACACCTCCCTCCATCGAGACGAAGAGATCAAAACGCGTGTCGCCAACGAGCTCGACAAGTCGAGCCATACGATTACGCGCACCCTGCAAAGTTTCCTCTTGTCCATAAGGCTGTTCATTGACACCCGACGCGACCTTGAAACCCTGAATATGGAGCTCAGGCATAAATATCCCTTCACTTGCCTCGCGGACGGCACCGACTTTATGAGGGCTAGTGGAGGAAACGGCAATATTCATAATGGAAAGAGGATCTATTTGACCATTGTCGCGGCATTCTGACTTTTCGTAAGCCAAGCGCGCACTAGTTCTGGGTCGACGACGTCGCTTCCAGGGGTTCGCAATTTTGTTTCGGAATCCATGGACATTGGTCCATGCCTGCGTGCGACAGACGGATACTCAGTCTCAATATTGTCGGGACCCAAACCTCCCGCCATACCAATCCTTACATCGGGCGCTGCACGGCGCACCAAACCAATGAGATGATCCATCTGTTCCGGCGTGGCTTTCTTGCCCGTTCCGGCTGACAGATCCACGAGCACGTGCCGTAGATGAGTCCGACACACATCGAGATACGCAAGAACGGCGTCATCACCAAGACGCACGAGCTCGCTACCGAGCGCGTAAATGATTGGTGTATCAGGTATGCCTTCTTTGAATTTCGCCAGCTCATGCGGACGCACTGTTCCGTTCAATTGAAACGAATGCACTTTCTGCAAATCGAGTGCGTCGGCTGCGGCAAGCGCATCAGCTTGAAAAGGACGAGAGTACCGCGCAAGTAGATCATCAAGATTCGCAAAATCATTTCCTTGAGTGTAATCGCGACAATCAAAATGAACTGAGAGCTTAGCAATATCTGGATTGATCTGATCGGCTGCATCGGCAAGTCCTGCAAGTGTTGCCACTTTCCGCGTTTTCACACGCGTGTCGTTTGCGACAGTTTCAGCACTAACCGCGACACCGAGTACAAGATCATGACTGCTCTGCAATTTTCTGGCAGATAAGAGGTGTGCTGTCATCGGTCCAATGTGCTCAGGCTGTAGCGCACTAGCGCAGATGTAGGGCTTTTCAGGCATAGGAGACCTATATTTGACTAAACTTAAAAATAAGTCAATATAGTACGCTGCAACTTTGGTGGTTGCAGGCGTGTTCTTACACATCGTCGTGAAGGATCTTGTGCGCGAAAGCGCACGCATCTTGGAGATAACCATGAAACAGAACGTCTACCTGATCATCATTTTCGCAAACGTGTTCCTGACCTTGGGCAATGCCTTGCTCGGGCGAAAACTCGGGCATATTCCCACCTTCAATATCTTGCTGCTCCTTTGGGGCGGCAAGCTCATTGTCGGTGGCATGGCATACGGCTGCTTCCGACAAGGGAGCATGTTTGACCTCCGCTGGGAGGTTGCACTTGCCATTGTTGGCGTCGGCATGGTGTGCGGACTCGGAGAAGGCTTGCTCTTTGCGGGGCTCGCAAAGAATACGAACCTTGTGGCAGCACTTGGCTGTCTCTATCCGCTGCTCCTTCTCTTTTGGGCATTTTTGCTCACTAGAGAACCTCCAAATCGTGAAATCGTGATTGCTGTAGCGCTTGCTGCAGCATCAATGTTCTTCGCGTATCGCGGAACATTGTCCCCTTAACCGAAAGGATCCAACACGACGTATACCCGCTCTGCTTCTCAGCAGAGCGGGTTCGTCACTGCATGCCACAATAAGCGCGCCCTTGACTCATGGAAACGAAGTAGGAGAAGCTACGACACTTATGAAGAAATCCCCCGAACTCAACGATGCATTTTCTGTTCAGGATCCAGCCCTGACGACCAACCCTAGTATTCTCATTACAATTGAGGCGGCACTCGTAAACGCACGTCAAAAATTTGCAGATAATCCAAAGCTCAGCTTCGCGATCGATGAACTTTCGCAACTTGCAAAACTCGGAGTCCCGGTACGAGATCTCTGTAGAAGTCGTTTGCGCTGGCAAAGTTCATTGGCACTATCTCGAGATGAAAATGATACGTTGCGTGAGATCCTTCAAGATGTGCAGGGCGAAATCCAGTTGGCACTTCTAGAACTTCGTGACTGGAAAAAACCACTCCTCGCCCAAGAAATCATCACGCACCCGATTCCTCGTTATGGCGAAGCACCATGGTATCTAGGATCCTTTGTATGGGATGATGGTGCATCTGGTATCACGGGGTCACTGAATGCCGATCCTCATCTGATGTACATCCGAACACCGCAACAATTTGTGCGCTCTGGCGATAATCTAACGCCGGGCTCATTTCTTGAACGTGAACCTTTCCGTGAACGACAAATAGTCATACGCATGCACTCCGAATGTCTCCTTGGAGATTCGATTGTCAGCCAAGGACGATGTGACTGTGGCCAACAATTTTGTAACGCGATGGATGCAATCAACCAAGAAGAGGCGGGTGCAGTGATTTATCTGCGACAAGAAGGCCGCGGCATCGGACTGAGAGACAAACTGCCAGCGCTTGGCCTCGCTGACGGACGACTCAAGGGCGAATGGGTGGGCGGAACGTACGACACAGAAACGGCGATGACGGCACTAGGCCATCAAAAAGGTGACTTCCGTCAATTCGGCTTTGCGTTGCGAATGCTACGCAGCCTCGGACCAATAGGAAAAATCCAATTGATCACAGATAATCCTCGTAAAGCTCTTCTCTTTAGTAAGGCGGGCTATGACGTAGAACTGCTCGACGCAGCAGGGACGGCATTAACACTGGAGAATTTGATGGAGTTTCTCGTAAAAATAAAACTTGGATACAAGATTCCATGGCAGAGAATCATGTCTGTCACATCACATATTCAAGAACTGCAAGATGGCGGAAGGATTGATCCAACACTGTTGAAAATTCTGATCGAAATTCTTGACTACGTCGAAGACCGAACCGAACATACTGTACCTGAACCCCTCGTCCAACTACTGCGTTCAGCACGCGTAAAACTAACAACAGGTGGCTAAGCACTTAGCTCTTCTTCGCCTTCACCGCAGCCTTGCGCACTGTGTGTGAGGACTTACGGACGTTTCCGACCACGCGCTTGGCCTCTTTCATCTTGGCGCCAAGAAACTTCTGTACTTCGTCTTTGGCAGAGCTGTAGTAATCCTGAACGTAGCTCTTACCATCGGCAATACGGTCATCCAGACCATGCTGCTCTGCAAGCTGGCGAACCTCTTTCGCAACAACCTGACCGTCTGTAGAGAGGTGCTTACCAAGAATCTTGGCAGCTTCCGTAGAGTCTTTTGCGTCCATCATTTCCGTACGAAGCTTCTTGTTGCTGAAGACATAACCGGCCATGGCGCCACCAAGTGTGCCGAGAAGGAAAGTAAGTTTTTTCATGAGATTTTGGGGTAGGTAGAAGAGAGGTGAATACTAGCATTGTAGACGCACGGTGTCACGAAACGTTACGCGGAAAACGCTTGCGAAGCTCCAAAAGTTGCGACTGCGTAAGCACTGTCAGAAGATCATCATCAGACGCCTCTATGACACCATCAGCGGAACCAAAACGTTTCAGGAGTGCTGGACGCGTCTGATCACCGATGCCTGGTACTTCATCCAGCTTCGAACGCGTCATGGTGAGATCGAGTCTTTTTTCACGTCGAGCATTTGCAAACCTGTGCGCCTCGTCTCGGACACGCTGCAAAAGGAACCGCGCCGGTGAATCAGTAGGGACAATAAGAGGGAAAGACTCAGCAGGCAGGAAAATTTCCTCCTCACGTTTGGCAAGACCTGCAACAGGAATATCTAGCCCTAGAGCGTCTAAAGCCTCTTTGACAGCGGATAACTGTCCCTTTCCACCATCAATAAGAAGGAGATCTGGATGATCCGTAAACGAGTCATCCGGTTTTTTCTTCGCTGCCTGATACATCATGATCATGCCGGGCGAAGCCTTCGGATTTTCCGTTGCACATTCGTCCAATTTTTTCTGGAGTGGCTCTGGTGGCGTTTCAATCTGTTGGAATCCGAGCTCAGCAAAAAATTCGAAATCAGCATTATCTGACGCATGAACATAGACTTTCCCTTTTGTGAGTTGCTTGAGCGTCATCTTTGCGAGAACGTTTTTTAGTGTCGTTGTGGCATAGTCATCCTTCACCCAGAGCGAGCGAAGACACACTATTTTTCCTGGATACTCGAAGATGCGGCAGAAACCGAGAAGTTCTTTGTCTTTCCGAGCCACAGAAAACTCTTTCAGAGAAATCACATCTTTTCCAATGTCGCATGCCTTGTTTTCCCGCATCCCTTCCATGGTTTTTTCGTCCCCTTTCTTTGCCTTTCCGATGACGATCCCCTCTTTTTTAAAGCGTTCAACGAGTGTTTTGAGATCATCTGTCAGATAATTAAGTCTACGACGAAGTGTTTCTTTGATCGATTTGTAATCATCGATCGCTCCGGACTGCACCGTCTTCATGTTAAAGCTTCGATAATGTTCACGCTTCGGTTTTCCATTCACGAACACGACCATGCTTCCGACCGTCGCAGTACCGCCTAGATGCGAAATATCGTAGCCCTCGATTCTGCGAGGTGAACTGGGCAAACGTACGAGTGATGCAAGCTCTGTGAGCGCACCTTCAACTGTTTTGATCTCAGCCTCCCACGCAGCAAACTGTTGCTGTACTTTTTCTTCCGCGTTCCTCTCGGCCATCTCCAAAAGTTTCGATTTTTTACCTCGTTCCGGGACGATGAGACGCACACTTTTGCCTCGTCGTTGACCGAGCCACGTTGTCAGTAATTCGGCTTCAGGAAGCGCTTCGCTCAAGATGATGACATCAGGAAGGTCCTGCGTATCCTCATAATACTGCGGAAGAAATTGCCCCATCGCATCTGCGGCGTTTTCTGCCTCACCTTTGAGAGCGAATGCCATCTGTTCAATCACTTTCCCGTCACGCTCACGCAGTAACACGACCTGAATTTTTCCGTGGCTGAGCGCAATACCAAACACGTCCGCATTTTCGCCAGACACATCAGAAACAATCTGACGTTTTTCCAAATCTTCAATGAATTTTACGACATCACGCAGTCTTGCCGCACGTTCGAATTTCTTATCAGCGGCGGCCTGCTTCATCTGATTCACGGCGCTTTTTTTCACTGACTCCACGCTGCCACGGAAGAACCGTTCCACGACTGCAACTCTCTCGGAGTAATCCTCTTTCGCCACTGCTCCGATACAGAGCCCACAACACTTGCCGATCTGCTGATCCAGACAGGGCGTTCCTGGCAGCTCCTTGCCCTCATTGAGCAAATCAAGTGACTTCTTGCAGGCGCGAAAACGGAGGATCGAATCCAGCATTTCGATGGTCTGATGCGTGCTTCGTGCCCCAAGAAAAGGCCCGAAGTAACGAGCGCCGTCATCCTCCAATCTGCGCACGACATCAATACGTGGATACTCCTCACGCGAGATGCGAACGTACACGTATCCTTTGTCATCTTTCAGCAAGACATTGTACTTCGGTTTCGTCTGCTTGATGAGATTGGACTCAAGAATGAATGCCTCAAGCTCGCTCGTCACTACCGTCACTTCAAAATCTGCGATCTGCCTCACCATCATCTCCGTCCACGGCGAACGTTTCACACCGTCTTGGACATACGTCGTCATGCGCTTTTTCAAGTTCTTCGCTTTGCCGACATAGAGGATGTTTTTGTCTGCATCGAGCCAACGGTACACACCGGGTTCACCCGGAACTTTGGCGACTCTTCTGCGGAGAACTGCCTGCCTGCTATCTGGTTTCGGTGCCTTCACCCTAGTATCCTACCGTGAAGCACCGAACCACTCCTATATACTTCGAATAATTCTCCCGATGTCAGACACTCGACTCCTTCTCTCGGCAATCGTTCTCAATTACCGTTCGCCACGCGACACGGTGAAGTGTGTGCATGCACTGAAACAGCAAACCATTGCGAATCAGATGGAAATACTCGTCGTTGATAATCATTCCGATGATGAATCGATGGGATTTATTCGGGCTCAACTCAGTGGAATCCCGGGAGTGCGCATCATTGAGGAGCGAGACAACCTAGGGTACGGACGCGGCAACAATGCGGCTTCGCATCTCGCACATGGTGAGTACCTCCTCATTCTGAATCCCGATAACGTCCTACCTCCGGAAGGCGCTGAAAAAATGCTCGAGGCGCTGAAGGCTGATCCAGATGCGGGTGTCATCGGACCAGCGCTTGTCTATCCTGATGGTTCGGTACGCCCCTCGGCACGCACATTCCCGAGTCCTCGGGATCTTCTGTCAAAACGCTTATTTCCAGGACCATGGCATGCCGCGTATGAAGAAGAGCGAAAAAGGCTCATCTCCGCCCCTGCAGTGGACGTGGACTGGCTCGTAGGTGCATGCCTCCTTCTTCGTACAGACCTCTATAAGGAGCTCGGCGGTTTTGATGAGCGCTTCTTCCTCTTCTTTGAAGACATCGACTTGTGCCGTCGTATCCATGCCCTCGGAAAAAAAGTGATCTACCTATCCTCTTTACGAGTTCTTGATCGAAAAGGGCGACTGAGTGGAAGTAGTATCTTTTCGCTCTTTACGCGCAAAACAACAAGAATTCACCTCGCTAGTGCTTTGAAATATTTCGCAAAATGGGGTTTTACAGCTCCGAAGCACTCCCTGAAACGAGGCAAGAGCGCTTGACCTAGGCTTAGACGGTCTCTACAGTACACCGGCTATGAAGAAGACTATTCCTCTTTCGGTGAGCACACGCTCTGCTGCGCAGAATGTCAAAGACATGCGCAAGGCCGGTGATGTGCCTGGCGTTATGTACGGCAACACGATGAAAAACACTGCTATCAAGTGCAACGCCAAGGAACTTCACGGTGTGTACGTGAAAGCTGGTGAAAACACGCTTGTTGAAGTAGAAGTTGAAGGAAAGAAGGTTCCTTGTCTTATCCACGCCATCGCTTTTGATCCAGTAACGAGCGCCTACGAGCACATCGACCTCTATGCGGTTGATATGACGAAGAAGGTTACAACGCGCGTTCCTGTCGTCTTCCAGGGTGAATGTCCTGCGGTCAAAAACCACGGAGGTGTTCTTCTCACGGTTCACGGCGAACTCGAGGTCACTTGTCTCCCATCCGATATCCCAGAGAGCTTCATCATTGATCTCACGGTTCTTGAGAACCTCCGCGACTCCGTCACGGTTGCTAAGCTCAAAGTTCCACAGGGAGTTGTCATCACGCAGTCCCCTGAGACAGCCATCGTCATCGTTCAGGAGCCACGCAAAGAAGAAGTCATCGAAGTTGCTGTCCCAGGTGCAGAAGGCGCAGCAGCAGCTCCAGGTGCAGAAGGCGCAGCAGCAGCTCCAGGTGCAGCAGCTCCAGCAGCCGATGCGAAGGCAGGCGCTCCAGCAGCCAAGGCTCCGGCCAAGAAATAAGAAGAAGTCTAGGTCTAACCTCAATGCGATTGAGCTCTTTCAAAGAAGCCTCCGCATTTTCGCAGAGGCCGCTTCTGTATTCGGTGATCGTTCTTACTCCGCAAGGCTCCTCTTTTTCTGACGAGCA
>JAKFXO010000073.1 GCA_021731345.1 Candidatus Peribacterales bacterium
GGTGGATACGGTGCCGTGAGGCCGCGCTTAGAGTTCTTGAAGACAGAGACATAGAAATCGATCGCTTCCTCAGCTTTGCCCGTGAGGTCACCGGTAAACATGATGGATGGCATGATGAACGGACGTGGCTCACCTTCGGGATTGGTAAGAATGAGCTGCCAGTTCACGCCAAATTTGTCCTGAATCCAGCCGTAGCGTTTGCTGAATGGATACGTGTCGATAGGCATGAGTGCAGTGCCGCCATCCGAGAGCTTTTCCCAAAGAGCATCAAGATGCTCGCGCGCTTGCTTGTCCTTGGATGGATCAAAATTCACCATGAACGAGATCGTGGGATTGATCTTAAAGGCAGGGCCAGCACCAATTCCCATGAATGAGTAACCACACAGATCAAACGCAACGACGTTACAGTCACCGGATGGAGTGTCTCTGATCACGGAGTTATGCGTAACCTTTGATCCATTGCCGAACGCGGCGACATAAAAATCCGCTGCTTCTTTTGCCTGAGTATCGAACCAAAGATGGGGAGTAATTTTTTGCATACACCCAGTATAACATCCCGCTTCGAAAAGACTTATACTGCCGCTATGAAACCTGTGATGTATGTGGCCTTACTTCGCGGCATTAATGTTGGGGGTAATAACATCATCAGGATGGCTGATCTCAAGGCTTGTTTTGAGAAGATGGGAATGGGTGACGTCGTGACGTACATTCAAAGCGGCAACGTTATTTTCACATCCACAGCAGGTGACATCGATGCACTGACACTGACGATAGAAAAAGGCATAGCGAAGCGCTTCGGCTTTGAGGTACGCGTTGTACTTGTGTCACACAAACAGCTTGAAGACGCCGTGAAGAAAGCGCCAAAAGGCTTCGGAAGTGATCTCGAGACATATCGCTGTGATGTGATTTTTCTGAAATCACCTGCGACTCCAAAAGAAGCGATGAAGTCCATCAAGACAAGAGAAGGTGTGGATGAAGTCCATGCAGGCAAAGAAGCTCTCTATTTCTCACGACTCGTGAGCAAAGCTGCGCAGAGCTTACTGCCGAAGATCGTGAGTTCTGCTGCGTACAAAAGCATGACAATTCGTAACTGGAATACAACGACAAAACTTTTAGCGATGATGGAGCCAGTAAAACAAGCGTAGTTGTTTTCTCGCACTGATCTATGAAAAAATACCTACTGCATCACAAAGACGGAAGTCTCTGGGCAAAAGGCTTCATGACTGGAACACAGTCAGACGGATACTGGGAGTGGTTTCGTAAAGACGGCACGAAAATGCGCTCAGGAAGCTTTAGGAAGGGTATTCAGACAGGCGAATGGACGACGTACGACAAAAAAGGGCAGGTACACAAGGTTACTTACATAAAGGACTGATATTTCTTGCTTTCAACCCTTTTTGCATGAAGAATTTACCCACGTTCTTTCACGTATAAAGAGCGGACAAGTCCTCACCGAACATTCGAAGGAGGTGTTAGCAATGTTCAGTTTTTGGCACTTGGTTCCGATCGGAAGCTGTCTCATCGGTGGTCTGCTTGTGATGTACGCGGTCTACCGCTGCATCATCAATGCGGATCAGGATGATGCAGACTGTGTGTGGGGTGTGAAGCCCTACATGCTTCTCCTGATTGGAGGCCTCATGCTCACAACAGCGTCGCTGCTTCTGTGGTTACCGGTGTTGTACGCCTGAGACTCGGTGGGTCAGAGTTTCTCTGGCCTGCCTTTTTTAGAGCGTTTTACTTCTTAGCGACACTTCCGCATACACGGACTCGGAAATTTTCGAAATGATGGAAATGAGTGTTGGTGCATCTTTACCACGAGTCATGACACAGAGCAGATATGGTGTCTGCGGATCATAGACAATGCCGCAGTCATGCAATTGGCGTTGATTCTCCGCGATATCAAGAAAGCCAAATTTATGAGCTACAGGAATGTTTTCTGGAATTCCGGTCACGATACCATCCTCAAATTCAGTCACAGAAAGAAGGCTAAGAGCTTTCTGCGACATCTCACGGTTGAGATATGAAGCGTTAAAAAGACTTCGGAAGAGCGAGGCGTATGACTTTACGACAATAAATTGTGAGTCATCAGTATTTTTGAGCGAGATGCCCAAATCTATAAAAGTCTGCTCGATGATTCCTGGGGAAATTCCCTCTATATAGTTTCGAAGAAGTTCCTTTGAAGAGTTGTCCGAGTAAACAATCATGCGTCGCAATACTTCTTCCACGGTATAGACTTTTCTCGGTTCTAACGTTTTCTCTGGATCAAACTCATTTTGACCTTCGGGAATTGTATCTCCAAGGCTGATATTCTCCTTGAGAACTTGCGGGTGCTCTTCTGCATATTTGAGCAGGGCAATGAGAATAGGCACCTTGAGTAAGCTTGCAGGAGCAAAATGTTCTTGTTCATTAATTCCAAAGATTGGACCGTTTTGCAGGTCTCGGAAATACACCGTTACGTGCGTAGCTTCGCCATTCCTTTTCCATTCATCGATACGCCAGTTCAATGTTTTGATCAGGAGGTCATATTCCTGCTTCTTAGGCGGTTCATCTTTTTCGCAGCGTCGACGAGGGTTGAGTAGGCTGAAGACAATTTCGCACGTATTATCATTTCCTACATTGAGGAACTGAGTCGCAAAAATATATCCCGAGAGTCCGATGCAACACAAAAATGCGCAGATTGCCACCGCGGGACGAGCGAGAAAAGTGCGAATTCGCGTCAATAAACGGCTCATGATGCTGGATTCTCCACTACATTCTTTCCTTGCTCAAGGCCATCTGGCAGTGTTTTGATACTTGAAACGACATCATATGTAGTGTTCATGTGTACAATGCAGCGTATTCTATGAGCTTCTTACGTTTGTCACACATCAAAAGTGTTACCTCTGCGCTTTGGAGGAACAATCTGATCATTGTTTTCTGTGCCATCGCTGCAATTTTTTGGATTTGCACGTTTAAGCTAATGGATCGTGATTTCTGGTGGCACATCACTGCCGGTGAAATCATGTTTCGTTCGCGTCACATTTTGAGAGTTGATCCGTTTGCGCATACACGTGAGGGGCTCCCATATCTTGCATCCTACGAATGGTTGTCGCAGATTATCCTCTACGGTATCTATCGTATTGGTGGTTATACGGGGATGATTCTCTTTCGTGGATGTATTGCTTCTGCGAGTGCTGGGCTACTTTTACTCCTCACGAAGAAAATACGTTTTGCATATATTGCTCTGGCTGTTTGGGCCATCGTCATTACGAAAGGTAGTTTCTTGGAAAGGCCCCAGCTCTTCACATTCGTACTTTTCAGCCTTTTTACTCTTCTGGCTTTTCGTTTTCTTGATGCTGAGACGAGCCGTCAACGTACCATCATCGGTTCAGCATTTGTCCTGCTGTCGTATCTTTGGGTGAACCTCCATGGGGGTGCGGTGCTCCTTGGTTGTGGTATTGCGACGTTTGTACTTCTCCAGTTACTTTTCTCTGCACTTCGTCGACATGGTCCTCGGGCTGCTATTCAGGAGGGGTGGCCCATGATGGTGACTCTCGTGCTCATGTCGTTGTGTTTTGTACTGCCTCCCAATGGGCTTAGCGCTCTTCACTATGTGACGGAACTTCACAGAGATGAGACGATATCGTTTATAGCTGAATTTCAGCCACGTGCCTGGGGCTTATATTTACGCGAGCTGTGGCCATTCTTCTCTCTGTCCATTATTGCCTTATTCGTCGGTAGGAGGCATCTCGTCTTCAATGCCTTACTACTTTGTTCGATGGCATACCTTTCACGCCAGGCATTTCGGCATGAAATATTTTTTGTCTTTGCATCGATCGCCACCTGTTTTTATCAATGCGACAGAAGCATGATTGCTGAAAAACTGTGGAGCTGGATGACATCCAAGCGCAGGCTCATGGCTGCTTTATCACTGCTTTTGGTACTGTTCTTAGGTCGGGTGGCATACATTCGTTCGTACGGATTTGAGCGGCAGGATAATCTTTTCGGGTTTGGACAATTTGATCTCGCACGTGGTGCCTATGATTTTCTCGAACGTGAAAATATTCAGGGAAATATGTTCAATACCTACGGAATCGGTGGTTATCTGATGCATCGTGGATATCCCGATAGAAAGATTTTTATCGATGGGCGCAACGTGGATTATGGTTTTGATTTCATGGCAAGAACGTACGCTGCCGGATTCGATAAAGATCGATGGGATGATTTGGTGCATCTCTACGACATGACGTACGCAATCATCGATTATGATGCAATCAGGCAGCAAGGACGACTTCCATACAGTTCGGTTCTTGATACGCATCCGGAATGGGCATTGGTGTATCTCGACGACTGGACTGCGATCTACTTGAAGAGAGTTACAGAGAATCAGGACATCATTCGTCGATTGGGATACACGCACATCACTGCATCGGATATTCAATTCCGAGACGATTTCGCACATCTAGCGCCATCGCAAATTCCAGAGGGGATCTTAGAGCTTCGACGTATGCAGTCGGATAATCCCGAGGGGGTAAAAGCGTCCTTAGCCCTCGCAAAAATTGCGTACCGTGAGAACAGAGATGACGATGCGAAAGCTCTGGGTGAAAAAGTGATGTCGATTCGGCCGTATGCCCCAGAGCCGTACGCAATTCTTGGAAGTATGTATGCCAGACAGAAAAATTGGCGAGAGGCTGCCCAGATGTATCGCGAAGTACTGCGCCTAGCAGGTGACAACTATCCAGATATGAACGTCAGTTTCATCGCTGATATTTTTGTAAAAGCTGGTCACCCGTGGGAGGCATGGTTTATCAGGCCAAATTTTGGCAAACGTAGTCAGCAAACAACCGATAAAGATGTGAATGCTTCAGCAACAGGCGCCTCACTTGTCGCAAATCCGGCGATCGATGCACTGCTCTTTAACGAGCAGGCGCTGACAGCTGCGGAAGCTGGAAACACAGAAAAAGCTGAAGAGCTCTTTCATACAGCAATCAAGCTGAATCCTGGTTCTCCTGAGCTTTGGAACAATCTCTGCGCCTTACTCTTAGAGCAAAAGAGAACGAAGGAGGCCATTGATGCATGTAAAAATGCGATCGATAAAGACAAGGACTATGCAGACGCTCATTTTAACCTTGCCCTTGCCTACTATTACGATCATTCCTTCAAGCAATCCAAGGCAGAGGCAGAACTTGCTCGGTCGCTTGGAAGGGTAAAAGAAAGTGACCATCTTCTCTTGTTGATTCGCACGAAGGAGTTGCAATGAACTTTCAAATTGCATTTTTTTGCTAAAATGCACGCATTAAAAAACCTGTTTTACTAGAGGCTCTAGACATTTTTCGTCTCTCGACGTGCCTCAGCATCGCGCTCTTTTTTTGCGCAGTTCCGCTCGTACATGCCGTTGATAGTTTTCAGCCTGCAACCGGCGTACTTGGACAAAATAACGGAATAGTCAGCACACCTCAGCCAATTTATACGAAGGGTACTGCCAATAACGCTGCACATAAGCTTGGCTTGAGTGCGCCTTTTGTCGGGTTAGCGTTGGATACGACAGATCATCGTCTCTTCGTTGCCGATTCATCGAATAACAGAGTCTTGGTGTATGGACTCGATGCGAGCAACCTCCTTGTCGATAGGATTCCAGATAACGTCCTAGGCCAGGCATTTTTCTGGTCAAACGCTGCACTAACGACGCAGGCGGGTATGAACGTTCCCTACGGGCTTGCGTACGATGATGCGAATAATCTTTTGTACGTTTCACAGCCCACCGGAAACAGGGTGACCGTCTACGATGTCACAACGATTGTCGACGGTGAATATGCAATCAATGTTCTTGGTCAGGCGACATTCACGGCAACAACGGCTGCGACAACGCAGGAGGGCATGAACGTCCCAACAGGCCTTGCGTACGATAGTGCGAACAGTCACTTGTTCGTTCCTCAGACAACGGGTAACCGTGTCATGGTCTATGACACGGCTCAAGTGAGTGATGGTGAAGCTGCGATAGCGGTACTCGGTCAGGCGAACTTCACAGCTACAGCCGCAGGTATTACACAGGCAACAATGAACGCTCCGTATGATGCGCTCTACGACAGTGCGCATAGCCGGTTGTTTGTTGCGGATACAACCAATAACCGCGTCACCGTGTATGACACTGCAACGATTACAACCGGAGAGAATGCCGTGAGCGTGCTTGGCCAGGCGAACTTTACGACAGCGACCGCTGCGACGACACAGGCAGGTATGAACGTTCCTCGTGGCCTGGGTTACGATAATGCAGATCAGATTCTCTATGTTGGACAGGCAACGGCAAGCCGTGTCACGACGTATGACGTAGCAGTGATCACCAATGGCGAAAGTGCTCTGAAGGTCTTAGGTCAGGCGAACTTCACGACATCCACAGCTGCAGTGACGCAAGCAGGTATGAGCGCACCATCTGGAGTGTTGCTTGATGAGGCAAATGATCTTCTCTACGTACTTCAGTCCGGTGCGAGCAGAATTTCTATTTTCGATGTTGCTGCAATAACAGATGGTGAAAATGCTACAGATGCCATCGGACAAACTGATGACAATATTACGTCGCCGTCTCCCATTTTTACGAAAGGTACCGCGAACAACGGTCCATACAAACTGGGATTAAACGCACCAAACGGAGTCGCATTGGATGCCACGAACCATCGGCTTTTCGTTTCAGATACAACGAATAACCGCGTTCTTGTCTATAACCTCACAACACAAAATGTTCCGATTGATATCGTTCCAGATAACGTTCTAGGGCAAGCTTTGTATTATACGAATGCTGTTGCTACCACTCAAGCGGGTCTCAGTGCACCTACGGGACTTGCCTTTGATGCCGCACGGAACCTGCTTTTTGTTGCGGATTTTACGAATAACAGAATTCTCGTTTTTGATACTGCGAGTATCACGGATGGTGAGAACGCAGTGAATGTTCTTGGCCAGGTTGTCTTTACGGTCGCTACTGCTGGTATCACGCAGACTGGTCTTTCAGGACCAAGGCAGATTGTTTTTGACAGTACAACGAATCAATTATTTGTCGCAGATACCACAAATAACCGAATCGTGACGTACGATCTTACAGAAATTCATAGCGGCGAGCTTGCTACCAATGTCATTGGTCAGGATGACGGAACCGTCAGTGCTCCACAGCCGATTTTTACAAAAGGTGCAGCCAATAACGCGCCGCACAAACTTGGTCTGAATGCCCCAACTATCGGCATTGTGATGGATAAAATTGATCATCGTTTATTCGTCTCTGATACATCCAATAACCGTGTTCTTGTGTATAACCTTGATGCAGGCAACGTACTTTTAGATAGAACGCCAGATAATGTGATCGGACAACTGAATTTCTATACGAACGCCGCAGGAAGTACGCGTGGAGGATTGAACGTACCTAACGGAATAGATTATGACCCAACCGGGAAACGTTTGTTTGTGACGCAGACAACTGGTAACCGCGTGAGCGTTTTCGATGTTGCGACGATTGTTGATGGTGAAGATGCCATCAACGTCCTAGGGCAAACCAGCTACACGGTCGTGACTGCTGCGACAACACAGGTAGGTTTGAACGTACCCACAGGAGTCACTTTTGACGACACGAATGACAGACTCTTCGTTGCTCAAAACACAGCAAACCGTGTTTCAGTCTTCAATGTAGCATTGGGTCTCAATGACTATATGAATGCTGATAATGCGATCGGACAAAACGATAGCCATCTCTCGACTCCGACTCCTATTTACACAAAATCAACCGCACATAACGGTCCAAATAAACTGGGTTTGAGCGCTCCCATTATTGGCGTCTCCGTTGATGAGGTGGACCATAGACTTTTTCTTTCTGATACCAGTAACCACAGAATATTGGTCTATAACTTAGACGGTTCTAACCAGCTTGTTGATCGAATACCGGATAACGTGCTCGGTCAAATTAACTTCTATACGAATGCCGCTGCAAACTCTCAAATCGGTCTCAATGCTCCAAACGGCCTTGCGTACGACAGCACGAATAAGCGTCTGTTTGTGGTCGAAACTTCTGGAAACCGTGTCAAAGTTTTTGATGTAACGAGCATTACTGATGGAGAAAACTCCATCAATGTTTTGGGTCAGCTCACTTTTGCTCTGGCCACTGCAGCAACGACGCAAGCAGGTATGAACGTCCCCACAGATGTTGTGTACGGTGGTTCAGGATCACGTCTGTACGTTGCGCAGAACACTGCAAACCGTGTGACTGTGTATGACGTAGCAACTATTACTGATGGTGAAAACGCCATCAACGTTCTCGGTCAGGCGAACTTCACGACATCGACTGCTGCTACCACGCAGGCAGGTATGAACGTTCCGTACGGACTTTCATTGAGCGGTACTTTAGCGACAACGCTTTTCGTTTCTCAGGGTACCGCCAACCGTGTGACAACATACGATGTGACATCCGTCACAGATGGAGAAAGCGCTATCAACGTTCTCGGTCAGGCGAACTTCACAACATCGACAGCGGCAACAACACAAGCAGGTATGAATGCTCCTCGTGGCATTGTCTACAGTGCGGCAACTAAAACGCTGTATGTCGCGCAAACGACTGGTAACCGTGTCACGGCCTATGACGTCGCGAATATTACCAACGGAGAAAGTGCAACAAAGGTTCTAGGACAGGCAAACTTTACAGGCACCGCTGCGGCAAACACTCAAGCAGGACTCAATGCTCCGACGGGTGCCATTATTAATGAGACGAATTCGCTCTTGTTCGTTCCTCAATCTGGTTCTCATCGCGTCTCTATTTTTGACATTGCCTCGATCACCGATGGTGAAAATGCTGTCGATGGACTCGGGCAGTACGATAGTGATCTGACGACTCCTGGGCCGATATTTACAAAGAGCACTGCTCATAACGGTCCAAGTAAGATAGGTCTGAGCGCAGGTATTATCGGCCTTGCACTGGATCCTACGGATCATCGGTTATTCGTTTCTGATACTGGAAATAACCGTGTACTTGTCTATAACTTAGATAGTAGTGATCTTCTCATCGATCGCTTACCAGATTACGTTCTTGGGCAGGCAAATTTTCACAGCAATGCAGCAGCGACAACGCAAGCAGGTATGAACGTGCCTAATGGACTTGCGTTTGACGATGCAAATGACAGGCTTTTCGTCGCTCAAACAACAGGAAACCGCGTCACGGTCTATGACGTTTCCACGATCACTGACGGTGAGAATGCTGTGAATGTTCTTGGTCAGACGACCTTTACCGCATCAACTGCTGCTACGACACAGGTAGGCATGAACGTTCCGACTGGTGTGAGTTATGACTCAACAGGCAGCCGTCTCTTTGTTGCGCAGAACACAGCAAACCGTGTCACGGTCTATGACGTTGCTGCCATTACCGATGGTGAAAATGCGGTGAGCGTTCTCGGTCAGGCAACCTTTCTCACGTCGACCGCCCTAGTCACGCAATCAGGTATGAGTCAACCATTTGATGTGACCTTAAGCGGCTCAACGGTTCAAACATTGTTTGTCTCTCAAGGAACCGCAAACCGCGTGACAACATACGATGTGACCGCAATTACGGATGGAGAGAATGCTGTGCATGTGCTCGGTCAGGCAAGCTTTATAGGTACGACTGCAGCGAGCACGCAAGCAGGTATGAACGTTCCTCGTGGCATTGCGTATGATCCTGTGAATAAGAGATTGTATGTTGCACAGACAACAGGCGCGCGCGTCACAGTCTATGACGTAGGAAATATCACGGATGGTGAAAATGCCATCAACGTCATAGGTCAGGCACTATTCACTACTGCTACGGCACTCGTTGATCAAAACGGACTATCGACCCCGACGGGAGTTTTGGCTGACCCTGCACACGATAGGCTCTACGTTATGGATTCGACGACGAGTCGTGTCCTTAGCTATAACACGACAGTAGGAATAGGAAATGGTGAGCCAGCAGTGAACGTTCTCGGCCAAGCAGACTTTGTCACCTCTACCGCTGCGACGACACAAGCTGGTATGAACGTACCATTCGATGTGGCATTGAGCGGTACGACACTGACAACGCTTTTCGTATCACAGGGAACAGCAAACCGCGTCACAACGTACGATGTAACGGCCATCACAAATGGCGAAAGTGCCACCAAGGTGTTAGGACAGGCAACCTTTACTGCAACAGCTGCAGCAACGACACAAGGAGGCATGAGCGGTCCTCGTGGCATCGCATATAACTCAAGTACAAAGTCATTGTACGTTGCACAAACGACTATTAACCGTGTTACCAAGTATGACGTCGCACAAATTACGGATGGTGAAAATGCTGTGAGTGTTCTCGGTCAGCCGAATTTTATTCTCGGTACTGCTGGTATCCGACAATCAGGCTTAAGCGCTCCCACAGGTGCTTACATTGATACGACAAATAACAAACTCTACGTGCCTCAGTCTGGTGCGAGCAGAGTGTCAGTCTTCGATGTTGCAAGCATTGCTGATGGTGAGAATGCCGTCGATGCACTTGGGCAATCTGATGATGAGCTGAACCCTCCGGGTGTTATTTATCTTAAGGGTACTGCGAACAATGCTTCGTACAAATTAGGCTTGAGCGCTCCGCAGGGTGTCGCTGTTGATGCGGTGAACCATAGGCTTTTCGTTGCAGATTCAGCGAATAACCGCGTACTTGTCTACAACATGTCAGCCGGCAATATCCCGACTGATCGAATCCCGGATAACGTTCTTGGTCAGCCTAACTATTGGCTCAACACTGTCGCAACAACACAGATAGGTATGAGCTCGCCTGTTGGTATCACGTTTGATGGAGCCAATAATCATTTGTACGTTTCGGATTTCACGAATAACCGTATTCTCGTCTATGACACCTCTAGCATCTCCGATGGTGAATACGCCCTCGCGGCATTGGGTCAACCATCATTCATCCTCGCAACTGCTGGTCTTACACAGCTTGGTCTTCAGGGACCCAGACAGATTGAGCACGATCCTACAACAGGGCAGCTCTTTGTCGTGGATTCAACAAGTAATCGCATTCTTTTGTACGGTACCCCAGAAGTAACAGCGACATCTGGAGGCGGCGATATCTTCCATTTCTTTGGCTTCTAGTAGTTGCGCGTTCCCTTGAGCATAATCGTCACGCCGCTTCCTGCAAACGTGCTTCCGATCTGATCAATATCGATGGTGATGACAGAATTCACAGGAAGGCTTGTTGTTGAGAAGATCGCATCCTGACCACCAATCGTCGAGCTTGCGTTAATTTGTGGTCGAGTACTGAAGATCGTCGTGCCATCTTTATTGATGTCATAGATCAGCGCCGCTCCTGTTGGTGCGCCTTTAGCACTGAGCGTGATACCTGAGAGAGTCAGGCCAAATGGCATCGTGATTTGAGGCCCCTTGCTAATGGCAAGTGCTTGAGTGCCATCGAAGTACCACATCATACCTCCCACAGGAGAAGCCCACTTAGGCGCAGATGTACCCTGTGAAATGAGGAGTTGACCAGAGAGACCCTTGGCAGACTGCTTCAGTGTATTGCCGCTGGAGTACACCACTGCTCCAGAGACAGTCATATTGCTTGCCTTGAGGATGGATCCTGAGATTGTACCAACGACATTGAGTGAGCCAGTCATCGTGTCTCCAGACTTCTTCACATAGCGAAGATCACCATCAGTCATGCTCATGCCACCTCCGGCTCCACTATCTGTGCCACAGCTGAGGACGCCGTTTGCATCGGTATCCAGCGTGTCACAGTTGCGTAGGCCGCTTACCGTCAAAGCGTAGCCCGACATTGTTCCCGCAATATCGAGTGATGTGGAGAATCTAAATTTCTGTGAAGCGTTCACGAAACTCAGGCTCTGCGCCAGTGTCGCATTACCGAACGTGAAGACGGCATCATTTGCATCATTATCACTATTGAGTGTTAGGTTGCCCTTTGCTCGAATATTTTCTTCGATAGCCAATCCTCCGCTACCCGTAAGGTTTCCTTCGATATGAGCATCACCACTGAAGTTGAATTGGTTTTTTAGGAGATTCCACGCGATAGCTTCGCCACTGTCACCGAATCGAAGTTCGATATTAGTCAAAAGATCTCCATCATCAATGGTTTCAAATGCTTCCGTATTTACAAGTAGTGGTAGTCCGAGGGTTGCAGCGTGAGCACGAGTCACCGTTGTCACCATGATGCCAAGCAGCGTCATGAAAAGCAGCAGAGCCATGAAGAGTCCGCTGTGCATCCATTTCTTGACGCTGACCCATCCACCCTTTGATGGTTGGATCGTAACAAGAGTGGCTGAGAGTGGCTGTGCAGGTTGTGCGCAGACGGATGATGACTTCATCATCGCATGAAGACGCTTTCTTCGGTGTAGTGGGCAATCTGCAAAGTAGAGGCACTCACGTTCAATGTATCGACCAATAGATGATGCAGAGACTGTTTCGCCTTTTTCAGACAGTAGTTTCTTTGAAATTTCTTCTTTGCCGATACGAGGTGACGCTTGTCGATATGAGCGAATCAGTACTGCAGCAGACTCGCTAATTTCAGATGATCTGACGGTTTTTGGCTTTCTACTTTTCTCTTCGAGTGACTGAGGATTCTCAGGGTCAAATGCGTCGAGCCAACGACGAAGAGCGCTAGCCGTGACACCAGCTGCTCTGGCTGCCTCGTCCATCGAGGATTCGTTTTCGAAGTAGTACAGAATTGCTTTCAGTTTTTTCTGCGCCTTTTCCGTCAAATCGTTGCCCCCTACCAGCTGGCGGAGCTTTGCAATGTGCTCGATGCGGATATCGTGACGTGGCATGTGTGTTTGTTTTTTTTCGTAGTTTTCTTATTAGGATACCTGAATTTTGGCTTTTTCTCAAGAGGTATGCGGACTTTTTGACACGTGGCACATGAGCGTAAAAGTCGTTGAAAGCCACTCTTAAGCCTTTTCATGCTTTCTTTCAGGATGTTGCTGCTTCACATAGCCAAAACATATCTACCGTATGTATCCGAACTTTTCATCCACATGGCTTCTTTCACTGATATGTATGACATTCAGCTTTCCTGCCCCTAGGCCTACACATACGATATTTAACTTCCCGAAAACCCAACGCGAGCAACAATACCTGTCTCTAAAGATCGCTCATCATCAGTTTTGAGCACTAATTCGCGCGCAGAAAGCCTGAACGATGTCTGCTTCGTCTTTGTGTGGATAATGGCGCTTAAAAGTCTGTGAAAGCTTTCCGGAGTGTCATGTTGTGCGTAACCGTTGAGCACGATGAACGATGGTGAATCTGACAGAAGCGTACAGCAGTTTTCGAGCAGGGGAGCGAGGTCACGTTCCACGCGCCACGTTTTTCCATCAGTTCCATGACCGTAGGCTGGAGGATCGAGAATCACAGCATCATACTTTTTGCCGCGTTTCACTTCTTTGGCCGCAAACGTCGGTGCGTCTTCCAGCATCCAGCGAATGCGGTCCTGACCTATCTCATTCAGGGCTGCATTTTCTTTCGCCCACCCGATAGACGGACGCGAGGAATCCACATGCGTGACGAAGTGACCGTCTTTCGCAAGCGCTACTGTTGCACCACCTGTGTAGGCAAACAGATTGAGGATCGTGAGAGGACGATTGAGTTTCTTCGCTTCTACTCTCGCCCAGTCCCAGTTTTCTTTCTGCTCAGGGAAAACACCAGTGTGCTTATACGGCGCTAGGCGGGCGAAGAGTTTGATGTCACCAAACGTCACAGGCCAATGCTCAGGTACTGGTTTTTTACGTACCCACTCACCCTTTCCCTTTTCGCCAATATACGCAGCATCTGCATCTTCCCAGAGCGTAGGCTTTTCCTGCACAGCTCCTGCCGTTGTTGGGTCGGGTCTGCGAAGACGATACGGTCCCCATTGCTCGAGGCGCTCCCCATGGCTGAAATCCAGAAGAGAATATTCGTTCATGTCTGCAGTGTACCTGTCATTGCTCATGTATTCTGCGTTTGATGGAAGAACAGAGAGATTTCGACATTGCCGTCATCGGCGGAGGCCCTGCAGGGATGATGGCTGCAGCCAGAGCTGCTGAGCTTGGTGCAACCGTGATTCTTCTCGAAAAGAATCCGGGACTAGGCAAGAAACTTCTCATTTCCGGTGGGGGACGCTGCAATATTCTCAATGCCGAGTTTGATACGCACAAACTCGTCGCAAAGTACGGAAAGAAAGGTAAATCACTGTATTCCACGTTTTCACAGTTTGATGCGCAGGCAACGTGGGATTTCTTCGAATCAAAAGGGCTGAAGCTCAAAGTAGAACCCGAGCAGCGTGCGTTTCCTGTTAGTGATAGCGCCGCAGATGTTCGTTCTGTGCTCGCGCGTTGGATGGCCTATGGCAGAGTGCAGGTGCTGACGGGTGTCACGGTAAAAGATATCGAGGCTGAGGATGGATTGATCACAAAAATTGTTCATGATTCCGGTATTCTCACAGCCAAAAATTACATTTTGGCTACAGGTGGTAAGTCACACCCTGAAACTGGTTCCACCGGTGATGGATTCGTATGGATGAAGAAACTTGGCCACTCTGTCACCGAACCTGAAGCTGCACTTGTACCGGTGACGATTCGAAACCCTTGGGTGAAAGACGTTGCAGGCATCAGCCTGAAAGATGTGAAGCTCAGTACATGGCAAGGGAAGACAGGGCATGAGTCCAAGGTTGGCAAAATGCTTTTTACACATATTGGCTTGAGTGGTCCGATGGTTCTCAATATGAGTAAGAATATCGGCGCACTACTGAAGTCTGGACCGGTGACGCTCTCACTCGATCTTTTCCCGAAACTTGACCCTGGTGCTCTTGATAAAAAAGTCATCGACGTCTTTGAGAAAGGTAAAAACAAGATGATTAAAAATAATATCGGTGATCTTGTGCAGCCGCGACTTGGTCATGTCATTCTGGAGCTTGCGGGTATTGATCCTGCTGTGCCGCTCCATCAGCTCAAGCGTGAGGATAGACTTGCATTCGTCGCGCTGCTCAAAGACCTACCGATGTCGGTTTCAGGCCTGCTTGGTGAGGATAAAGCAGTTGTCACTGGAGGTGGCGTTGACCTCAAAGAAGTAGAATTCAAAACCATGCGCTCAAAAAAATTTTCCAACTTATTTCTCGCCGGAGATATTTTGGATTTTGACCGTCCCTCTGGCGGCTTCAGTCTTCAGATTTGTTGGACGACTGGATACGTGGCTGGTTCAAGTGCTGCTTAACGAACTACGGCATACCGTACATGACTAGAGCGAATGCCGAGCAGATACTGCGTACCTGCTCTCAGTCGGTCAGAGAGCGTACGCCTATCAGAAGCATAGACCCCGGTTCGTTTATCGACAGAAGATCGGAGATCGCCTAACTCGGCTAGTTTCTTCATGAGGATGGATCCTTCGAAGTAATTGCAGTCTTTTTCGTAGCCACCCACGCTGAGTGCAGCTTCACGCAGAAACCATGAATTGGCTTCCGCAGCTACGAAGAAGAAATGGTTGCCCTGGAGACTCCTCGTCAGGTTCTGTACAGAGCTACATGCTTGATACAGCAATGACGATGACAGTGCATGTACGGGTCCAAAACCTGCGACTCGAGGCGTCTCTGTCTCCGTTGTCCAGTCTGATTGAATGGCATCCAGCCAACTCGGCAAATGCACCGTATCAGCATCACTCGTGACAACAATGTTGCCTCGTGCGGCTTCCAGTCCTATTTGCCTCGCTCTCGCTACACCGCCTTTTCGTTCGTGGATTACCGTAAAGCCCGATTCTTCAGCGATGCGCTGCGTTCGGCTGCCACGCGGTTCGCCATTACAGACAATGATGAACTCAGTGTCGTTATTGGTTTGTTCGGCTAGTGACCTGAGTGTTGCGAGCAAGTAGTCTGTTTCTTTATGCGCTGGAATCACAACGGAGAAAAATGGACGGTGTGGCACCGTACGGCGCTGCATAATTTTCTCAAGCTGCGCACACTTTACTTGTAGGTGTGCGGGCGTGAAGTGGCCGACTCCAAAACGTTGGAGACGACGGACGCTCATCGGAATGCCGAGGATGGGGGAGTCGATGGTCATGGGGCCATGTGGAAAACGAATGCCGGTTGTGTTTCACGCCATTCGGTTTTTATGCGTCGCAAAACGTCGTCTGTTCGGTTCATGAGAAATGTGAGATGTCCTCCTGCACACACAATTGCGCGCGAGTGCGGAATGGGTTTAGCCATCTGACGAATCGTTGCCCATGGAACGATGGGGTCTTCTTTGCCATGCCAAAAGAGAACATGTGTTTTTTCTGGGAAATTTTTCAGATC
>JAKFXO010000032.1 GCA_021731345.1 Candidatus Peribacterales bacterium
AGTGTTGAAGCGTTGATGCAGTGCCATCGACTTCATCAACGCTTCAACACTCGTACAGACCGGAGAGACTGTCATAAAAATCATCGCATCAGAAGAGCCAGCAACCATCGCCACGATCATCGGGTACTTCCGAAGAATTACGAGACAAACGCCACTCCTTGTGACGGGAACTACGGCACTCGCAGCTGCCTATCCGCACCGTATGCGGTTTTCTTCGAGTGTTCTGAAGAATGCTCGCGGAACGCAGCGCATCGGTCTACTAGAAGGCATCGCAGAAACATTTTCACACGAAAGAATGCAGTATGCAGAAAGCGGAATGCCTGCCTAACTAGCGCATGCAGCTTGCTGCGTCCGTTGCAGGCTTCATGATGCGAACCTCGTAACCACCGCTACTGAGAACGCTCTTACTGCAACGCAGAAACGTCGTCCAGACTGGAGTGACAATATCGTGTGGCGTGGTGACAATGGCAGAAACAGGTGTAAATAGGAGCTTCTCTCGCATACTGAGGCGCACATACGTGCGATACAAGTTTGCTTCTTTCTCGATCTCTCCATCGGGAATGGCATCGTAGGCACCAGACTCCTCACGATACGTTAAGCCATAGATTTTCTGGGCCAACTCAATACGCTTGGAGGTAGCAAATGTCGCTTGAGCCTCCTCCGGTCGAAGGCCTGTAAGCCACACATGAAAGAAGTACGCATGACGAAGACGATCTGTCGCAACGAGAGCAGCGCCAGCATGAGTCGCGGACACAACATCGGCGGATGTGAATGCAGGGATGACATCAAGAATATCCTGATCTTGGGAAAAAACAGTCTGACCGGGTGCAAGATTTTCAGCGATATACGTGATGGCGGGAGCTGCCTGCTGCATACGTCCCCACAGCAAGCTACTACTCCGATACGCACCCCACTGCTGCATGACCGCAGTACCTAGTGCAAAGATGATGATGAGTACTGCGCCGAAACGTCGCAGGCGCTGTCCTGGGATGACTTGTGCAATGAGTAGTAGTGCGAGCGCTACAGCAAAAACACTCGCAAGCGGCTGCACGATGAGCCAGTGATAACGATGCGGAAGAAGTGCAAAACCTGTAAACAATTGCTGGTTGAGCGCAAGGAAAGACGCAACGGCAATCACCAACACGAGCGGCCACGTGCGAGGCCATATGTGACGTGAAAAAAGTCCGATGGCAACAAAGACGCCAAGCCACACGCCAGTGAGAAGTGGTCCATGACTCATTACAAGCCCAAATCTGGCCATGCTTTCGATGTACCACTGATGCTCTGATAGAACATAGATATGAATCAGCTGTGGTGTCGACAGTAGTAAGGCCATCATCCAAAATGCTGCAATATCTGCGAGTCGTTTCAGATCACGATGCCACAAAACGATGATGCTCAATATGAGCATGGTGATGAGTCCGAAGACCGCTGCAGTATCGGATGAATACACAAGCACGAGAAAGGAGAAAGTGCCTGCTAGAAGCCACTTTCTTTTACTCGTCTGCATCCACTGGGACACAGCCGTGAGCATGAGTAGAAGCCACAAAAATGCCCACTGCATGTCAAAATCAAACGTGAAACGAAGGAAGAAAAATTGCGACTGCGTGGGATCCAAAAAATGCACAATGTCCCACGGTGCCGAGAGAAGCGGACTCATGAACAGTGTCACTGCCGTAGCAATGACCGAAATCCATGGGCGATTAGTGACCGAGTACACGAAAACACCAAGAACAATGGTGAGCAGAAAAACAACGAGCGCTTGCACGAAGAACAGCGTGCCAAGCGCATCAATCGGAAGTGCGCGTGCAAGGAGTCCTACAATCCGCTCGGCAACAACATGTCGCAATGCAGGCTCATTCTTTCCCATGGCCAAGTATGGATTGCCTAGAGAGGTGTAGCCATCGGCAACTTCCCGTACCTGTGCCGCTCTGAAGGTGTCTGCGCTAGTCTGTAAGATACGAATGCCGCGATACGGCTGCAGGCCATCAGTCATTTGAAACACTGCCGGCAAAACGCTAACCAACACGAAGAGTAAGCCGATAACAATCAGCAACGCCAAAGGACCGTGACCGAAACGGACTTTCATCCCAGAGGAGAGTGGCGAAACGCCCGGGAAAAGCACGGTGAACACTATACCACTTGCAGCAGAGCAGAGCGCAAATGAATCAGCGGCTCGACTTCATCCTGATATGCGCCAAGAGACCCATGCCAAACGTCAGGACACCTCCAATCAAGAAGAGTGACGCAAGAAGTAGGAAGAATGGATCAAGCATGATGAAGAATTCGATGAGCGAAAGAACAACGAAGAAACCGAGGAAGCTACTCATGAGAACAAACAGCTTGAGCGGGTTATAGGTCACGATGACTTCGGTGATGTACTGCAGTGTACGAAGTGAATCCTGAATGATTTTCACCTTTGATCGACCTTTGCGTGCGCCGTAATCAATAGGAACATACCGAACGAACTTACCCGTGAGCAGATAAATCAATGTGATCGTTGTTGTAAAGCTGAAGCCATTACAGAGGTCTTCGTCATACTTCAGAACTTCAGTTTTTCGGAACGAACGGAGCCCTGAGTTGATATCCGGTACGCGACGCCCAGTGGTGAATTCAACAAGCCACTTAAAGACGATGCGTGCCGGCATTTTGAGGAATGCCCCACGATAATGTTTTCCATGACGCGCACCCACGACCATGTCATATCCTTCTTCAAGCGACGCAATCAGTTCTGGAATCCGTTCCACCGGATATGTTCCGTCAGCATCTGCAATTGCAGTGAGTTCGTTTGTTGCAGCTCTCAATCCATCTTTCAAGCTCCTACCATAACCACCTGGTGACGGATGACGGATGACAATCGCACCTTTTGATTTCGCAATTTCTCCGGTTTTATCCGTAGAACCATCATCGACGACAATGATCTCTGGTCGAGGTGAAAGTGCCTGCAACCGATCAATAACGGCAGCAATACCGCCTTCCTCGTTAAGCGCCGGAATAATGACGGAATACGAACTCATGACGATCTCTTGGGAAAGCGTTTCAGCGCTTTATCATAACCGATTCCAGCAATGAGCGTATAGCAGAAGATGACCGGAAGTAGATATCTCGGCGTTGCGTCAGTCAGAATGAAGATGCCGGTGTTATAACCAATGAGAAGGAAGAAGAGAATGTACTCGCGACGAAACAACGCCGGAAGTCCCAGAAGAAAGCCGACGTACATCATGAGCATCGTGAGCGAAGCATAGACGTTATACCGATGACTCCATCCCCCGCCGAGGAACGGAAGATGCAGCTCGATCGTATCAACAGCCGAGAACCACAGATATGACAGAAGATTGGCACGAATTTTCGCCTGCGACTGAATTCTGACATCTGTGTAATCAACATTGAAATCCACACCCTCCGGCCACCTCTCGTGCATCAGGCCGTTGAAGCTGCACTGGTGAGCGCGTCCTGTCCAATCTCGTGAGACGTATTCAGCCCACAAACACATGAAGGGCTCCAAGCCATGTACATGCTCTGCTTGCTCGCCACGCACATACCACATGACAACCGTTCGCCGATCATCAATGACGCGAAACTCTCCTTTTTGCAGATGGTTTCTAAAACACCACACACCAACGACCATGTAACAAATGATGATGATCGCAAACACATCACGCATCGGAATTTTACGCAGCCGCCAGACGAGCAGAAGTGCCGGCGGAAAGAAGATGAACGGGTAGTACGTCAAAATAATGAAACCGAAGAGAAGACCCATCAAAACTGTCTTCCAGGGCGCATGAGATCGCTCTGAAGAAAGGAAGAGTCCGCAAAAAATCAGCAACAATGAGAGCGCCAAACATTCGCGATAGGCAGAAAATACTGTATGAAAAACAGAGCCCGAGGTGAGAAGAAGAATGAAGCACAAGCCAGCCGCACGGTGTCCGGAATGACGTGCCACCTCCGTGCAAAAAAACCATGCAGACAGAAAAAGTACGACACTCTGCGTGAGCGAAAGGCCAAGTGGATTCTCGATACCGAAGAGTGCGTAGATCGGCACAAGGAAAAAGCTCATGCCAGGCTCCCGATCCAAAAACGGTTTCACCCCATCAAAGCTGTAGTAACCATGAAGGAGTAGATTGATCGCACCCTTGCTGTAACCAATGGCATCACTTCCAAACATAACGTCCACCGGCACTCCAATGAAAAACGGGAAGACGATCCCTGCAAGAAGCGCGTAGAGAATGAGGCCGGCAAAGAGCCAAGATCGTTTCATAAGGGCTAAGTATACTGCCGCATCCACTCATCGAGCCACAGAAGAGCCCACACATGGTCACTAAGATCGATCCTCGAAGCGTAATACTCAGCCAAAAAGCCTTCCAAGGCATCTGCATCGAACATCTGCAAAAGCGGCGATGACGGCGAAAGGAGCCGATCAAGGACAAAAGGCTTCAGCTCGTGACGGAACCATCTATCAAGCGGGAGCCTGAAACCGGTCTTCGGTTTTGTCAGAATGTCGGAAGGAATGGTGTCTTTCAGGAGATGTTTGAGGAACCATTTTTTTGTGAGGCCACGAAGCTTGTACTCAGCAGGCATGCGAGCTGTAAGCTCGAGAAGTGTGTGATCAAGGAACGGCGAGCGCGCTTCAAGTCCATGTGCCATCGCACCTAGGTCAACTTTTGGGAGCAGATCATCGGCAAGATACGTCTCAATATCTGCACTCATGGACTGATGGAGCCAACCCTTCGCGCGACTGCGAGAAGCAGCAGTGCGACTGGCATACCATGCGTACGTATCGGGGTACTGGGGTGTTTCTTTTTTGTACAACACTCTTTTTTCTGCCTCGGTAAAGAAGCTTAGGTACTGAAGTTGCCTCTCTGTGATAGGAGCTTTGATCGACGATTCAAACCGCAGACTGCGATAACTCAGTGTGGTCTTCATCGTGCGATGAAAGGCTTTTACAAGCGGTAAAGCAAGCATGTGGACCGGCAATGCAGACCACAAACATGAGAACTTAAGAATGGGATAACGCACGTAGCCTGCAAAATTTTCATCCCCACCATCACCATTGAGTGCCACTGTGACAAACTTCCGCGTCTGCTCAGAGACGAGGTACGTTGGAATAACAGATGGATCTGCGTACGGTTCTTCGTACATCTTCACAAGCTCAGGAAGAAGATGGACGATGTCCGGCTCAACAGTAATAGGATGATGGTTCGTACCAAATTTCTTCGCGATGAGCTCGGCTTGTGGAAGCTCGTTATGAGACTGATGTGACGTACCGATGGTAAATGTTTCTACGGACTTGCTTGAAAGCCTACTCATGGCTGCGACCACTGCAGCAGAATCGATGCCACCAGATAAAAATGCGCCAACTGGCACATCTGCAACCATGCGGAGCTTCACACTTTCCTCAAACGTCGTGCTGACGTCACGCTCCCAATCAGAAAAACTACGACGTGTATCTGTGTCGTAGGAAAGTTCCCAGTATCGCTTCAGTGTAGACGCTCCAGTCGCAAGATCGATGGAAAGAATATGCGCAGCAGGCAGCTTCTGAATGCCGGTAAAGCCAGTTCCAGGAGCCGGTACGTACATCATGGTCAGAAAATGATGGATCGCCTCAGGGTCTGCTTGGCGAGGGCACTGAGGCAGCTCACGAAGCGCCTTCAGTTCGGATGCGAAAGCAAACACACCTCCCGCTTGAAAATATTTCAGAGGCTTTTTGCCCACACGGTCGCGGGCGAGAAGCACACGATTTCGACGAGCGTCGAAGATTGCGAATGCAAACTGACCACGAAGTTTTTGGACGCAGTCATCACCGTAGACTTCATACAACTTCAAAAGCACCTCCGTGTCCCCCGTCGAACGAAATGCATGACCCTGCGCCTGCAGATGTTTCTTGAGCTCAACGAAGTTATAAATCTCGCCGTTGAAGACAATGGCGGTATGTCCGTCGTTGCTCACCATCGGCTGAGCCGCCGCTTCGGAAAGATCCAATATTTTTAACCGACGATGACCGAGCCCAACGTTCCCTCGAAGAAACGTACCACGCGCATCCGGTCCTCGATGCGAAATTGCATCGGTCAAACGATCCAACTGCAACGGATCAATGGACGCGCCTGTGAGGTTGATCATTCCAACGATGCCGCACATGGCCTGATTGTAGCGCTAGATCGCTCTTTCAGCCGCAAGCTCGTAGATGCGAGGATAGGTGGCTCCAGTGTCGTACCGAAGCGACCAATCCGAAGGTCTGCATGTTGCCGTAAACCACTCAGCTCGCTCCTGATCAGGCACGAAGAGATACGTCACGTGCAGCGCACGCATGGAATCTGCGGTGCATGTCTTTTCAGCGACGAGGACATCTTCGAGCCACGCTGTGTCGTAGTCCCAGAAGATGATGGGGCCTACAGTGAAGCGTCCGGTGTAGGTCGTGAAAAGGATACGATCACGCATCTGCGCCACTGGCTCGGATGCGTTGCGAAAATCGATCGTAAGATTGCGAACGTAAAAAAAGTCTCTCTGCGTCGTATTGTTTCGCACCCACGCATACACCGTTTCCTGAGATTCCGAGACACTTGGCATGCCAGCGAAGAGTGGTGCCGCTTCCAAACGACCCGTCGGAATAACGATGCGCAGTGCCGTATACAGAAGGCTGGAAACCAGCATGGCTCCTATGAGCACGTATCCCGCAGTACGTACGCTGCGCTTGGCTGAGACAAACAAGAGATCAGAGACCGCAAATCCTACAAGAAGAGAGAAGACGCTCGTAGAGACATAGAACGCACGGCGCATTTCGCCCTGAATCAGTTGATACTCAATGAGAAAGGGTAAAAGAAAATGAATGAGGCCGAGAACACACAAAAGCATCCAGAGAGGTTGCGTTCTGAATCTGCGAAACGAGACAAAGAGTGCAAATGGAAGCAGGAGAAGTGGTATGCCGAAATCCCGAAGAAACCGCATGCTCCAGGGAACAACGGTGGAACCGAATGTATCGATCGTGATACGCAGCGATGGATGAAAGCTGAACGTATGACCGCCAGAAGAAAGGCCGGATAGAACTCCACCCTGCAACAATGAAAGGAGGAGCGCAGGCACAAGTACCAAGAGTCCAAAGAGCGTGAGTCGTGCGCCAAGAACACGCGTGACAGGAGATACAAGAAGAAGCACCGCTGTAACGGCGGCAGCAAGACACAGTGTCCCAAATGCCATCTCCATAGACAGAGTCAGAGCGAGCGCGAGAAAAAATCCGACGACCAGAGTGAGTCGTCGTCGCATCACGTCATCCTGAAGCGCGAAAGCGATACAAAGAACGAGGCCAAAAAGAAGCGGGAAGCCAAGTGCCGTGGAACGATGTCCAAGAAAGATAAGCGGAGATGTGGTGATGGGACTGGAAACAAGTTCCCACAAACCTGCAAAATTTCGTCCGGTGAGAATGTCGATGATCTGCGGAGCTTTGAGCCATGTGAGTCCGCCACCTGCGAGTGCAAGCAAGGCAGAACAGACAGCCGTCATGACAGTTGTCTTCTGGCTGCGGCAAAACGCTGCAACGGCGAAGAGAATGCCAAAGGCACCAAAGGCCGGCTGCAGTGCAAAACCAACTGACAAGGGCAGCCCGGTCAGAAGTCTGAACGCTGCTGCCAAAAACGCAGGTGCATAGTGATACCGAAGCGGAGACAGTGGGTCGATAGGTGACATTACCGGAAAATTCCCAGAAACGATGGTGGATGCGAGCGGAAAATGTTGCCACGACCATGGATCACTACCGACGAAACGCGCGCACATGAACGCAGCGACAATGCCGAATGCAGTAAGGATGCCAAGGCCGATGCGTTCTGATCGATCAAGCGTCATCGATCCTTCATGATGCCTGAACCAACGCAAGAGCAGTGCGATATCTGTCAGTGCCATGATTGAGATCACCGTGAAACATGCGGAACCTACAGGCATGACATACGACAGTGCGTTCGCGCTTACAAGAAAAAATGCTGAACCGAACAGTGTCGTGATAGCAGCAAGGCTAAACGGCTCACGAAGACGAAAGAGAACAACGGGCACGAGAAACCCGAAACCGAGGACGACGAGAATGGATGCAGCTGCGTATGGAAGCCCTGTCATGCATGAAGCCTAGGGTGTGCAGTCCCCTTTCCACAAGTTTGGTTGCAGGAACTGGCACCTGCTGCATCCTGACCCTATACTCAGCGCATCCTTTCCTTTTTCTCAACGTGCAGGAAAAACAGCAACAATGGGCATGGCAGTGGAACAAACTGTACGACGATAATAAATGGCTCTTTTCCGAATGGATATGGCCAAACACGTTTGAAGATTTTCGCGGGAAGAGTGTTTTGGACTGCGGATGTGGAGGCGGTCAGCATCTTCAATTTGTCGCTCCGTATTGCGCTGAAGCTGTAGGCGTTGACCTCAACGCTCTCGCAAGCGCCGCACGCAATACAGCAGACCTAAAGAACGTGAAGCTCATCGAGAACGATATTGCAAAGATGGAGCTGGGACGGACATTCGATATCGTCTATTCCATCGGTGTCCTGCATCACACGGATGATCCGACTGCGTCTTTTCGAAATATTATAAAACACGCCAAGACTGGCGGCAAAGTGATCGTATGGGTGTATAGCAAAGAAGGTAACGCTCTCAACCGTTGGCTCGTGGAGCCGGCAAAAAATATTCTAGTGCATTATCTCCCACGTTCGGTCGTGCTGTTTCTCTCGCGTATTCTCACGGCTTTAGTCTCCATTCCGGTCTATACGGTGTATCTGTTGCCACTAAAGTTTCTGCCGTACTACGAGTACTTTCAGAACTGGCGAAAGCTGACGTTTGATCGCAATGTCCTCAATGTTTTCGATAAGCTCAATGCTCCACAGACCTTCTTTATCCCCCATTCACAGGTGGAAGGATGGTTCCGGGACTCGGAATTCACCGATGTTCATATCTCTCCTTATAAAGGAGTGAGCTGGCGCGGATCGGGAACCAAGCGCTAGGCTTTAGTGTATGCAGAAGACTCTCATCACTATCCCGACGTTCAACGAAGCTGAGAATATCGGCCGCTTGGTCGAAAGGTTACTGACCATGGAAAATAATATTCATGTCTTGGTCGTCGATGATTCTTCTCCGGACGGCACTGCCGAGATCGTAAAATCACTGCAGCCAACATCAGGCGGACGACTGCATGTCATCAAGCGAACAGGCAAAGGTGGACGCGGTTCAGCAGTGTTAGAGGGGTTCCGATTTGGACTGAAGAGTGACTACGCGCTCTTCATGGAAATGGATGCCGACTTCTCCCATAACCCGGAGGAGATTCCATCCTTCTTCACGAAAATTGCAGAAGGCTACGACATGGTGCTGGGATCAAGATACCTTCCTGCAAGCAAAATTTACGATTGGGGCTGGAAGCGCACCTTCTTCAGTCGCTGGGCGAACCGCTACGCACGCCTGGTGCTTGGCATTCCGATGTCGGACTACACGAATGGGTATCGCTGCTACACACGGAGTGCCATTGAAGCACTTGATATGAACATCATCGAAGCCAAAGGCTACGTCGTGCTCTCGGAAGTGGCGTACCAGCTGCATCTCAAGAGTCGAAAAATCGGCGAAGTACCAACGATCTTCGTGAACCGCCGTCGCGGCATCAGCAACTTAAGCAGTCACGAGATCAAAGAAGCATTCATGTCAGTCATCCGCATCCGAAGCAGAGCTGCGTACCGCGTGCTGCGCAAGAAAAAAATTTAACGGAACTCGGCAAGTATCGACTGAAGCTGTGGCTTGAGTATGTCTGCAGCTACTGTGTGACCGAGCGCAGCCCAGTGACCGTCACACGTACGTGAGAAGTACGGATATTTCAGACCGTTGTCTGTGATGTACTTCTTGAATCCTGAAAGTACATCGAGAGTCAGAATACCGTGCTTCTGCGCAAAGCTATGCAAGCGACGCTGAGGATATGCGACGTCAAACCCAACCGGTGGATCGGCGTGAAATTCTTGCCGGTAGAGAGCACGGGGATCCTCAGCAACATCGATGACGCCAGGGACGATGAACAGTGCGAGCTTTTGATCACTCGTGAGGTGTGACTGGAGACGCAGTAAAGCATTCTCGGTTGCCTCCCAACCACGACGCCAGTCTTCGTTTTTTGGCTCACCCAACGCAGAGTAATGATTCAAGGAAAGAGAAAGACCGGATGCGCTGGCAGGAGACACTGCCGTCGTGAAGCTAGAACGGATCACCCGATGACTTGTTTTGACGAGCCGAAAAAGTGCGCTGTGCGTGCGAAGCATCCTGCGGAGGAAAAACGTCGATGACGATGATGATTGATAGGACACGAGTGAACCATCGGCCTCTCGATACCGCAATCGAGTCGCACGCTCGGGGCCTGCCTCAAGAATCGGATCATTGTTACTCACATCATTCATATAGAACGCAACGAGCACGATGTCCGGCTTATAGGCAGCCACGACATGCTCGTAGAGAATTTCTTGTTGGACGGTACCAAGGGATGACAAGCCAAAATTGAGAACTTCAACGTCTGGTCCCAGCAAATTTTCAAGTTGCCGTGTAAAAATCTCAGCATCTTCTACGCCAACACCTTCCATAAATGAATCACCAAGCACCGCAATTCTCTTTTTCCCAGGGATACGCTCGACTGTCCTCTCTTTGTCACGCCAACCGAGTGAGTTCACAGTCACTGTCCATGATGTGCACGGCGTGTGCTGAACCTCACGAGCGCCAGGGACAAATTCAATGCCAAGAAGAGACGTTGGATCATCCGTCTCGTAAATGGAAGGATGCTGCACAGGTGAAGGAATGACCCGGAGCATGATCTCCATCATGCCGAGTGTCCCCAGAAAGAGGAGAAGAGACGAAAGAATGGAGGCAAAGCGCTTCATGTGCAAAGGTCAGTAAATTGACGGAGATTGGCGCACAGCATACACTTTTCCTGATATGAAGGCCGTGCTGCGACTTCAAAAACCAGTCCTCATAACGCTCGTTATCGGGGGTCTTGTTTGTGCAGCCTACGACCTATGGACTGCGGCACAATACGAGATGCTGCAAACCATCTGGGGCGACAGCGGCGTATTTTGGGCCGTTGGCAGAGGCATGATCAACGGACTTCAGCCGTACACCGATCTTTTTGAAATCAAGCCACCAGGAATCTTTTGGACAAGTGCACTCTCGCTCGGCATAGGGGGAGATATGACGATAGGACATGCAATCTCTGCAGCGGTCATCTGTCTTGTACCGGGATTGCTACTTCTCTCCAAGCCAAAATCAGACACAAAGACGATCGTTCTGACACTGCTTCTTGGAACTCTCCTCTCAAGTTATACGTCACTCAATGCAGGAGAGTACCAAGTAGAGGCGTTCGGATCATTCTTCGCTATCGCCTATGCAGTCATCATGCAGCGGTCGCAGGGAATGTCCGTTAGATATATCGATATCGCCATGGCGACTGTCGCCATCGGTGGCGCGATTGCATTCAAGGAACCGTTCCTTCTGTCATGCACGGCCATCGGACTGCTGTATGCAGAAAAACCACAACGGTTTTGCACGATGTTCCTCATCCCACTTGCCGTGGCACTGATTCTCGGCACAGGAATTTTCTTTGCCCTTGGATACCTAGACCCATACCTCAACGTCTATCTCGCTGAGATGATGGGAAACCACGTGTATCGCTACGGTTCACCCATCACTCGCGGGCTTGATGTCACACGGCTACTCGTTCATGCAACGCAATTCTCCCCCTTCTTCTTTTTACTACTCCTCGGATGTATCGCATCATTCATCCGTTCAACTGGACGAATCATCACACGCTTCGAAACCTACAATATCTGGCTCGTTGGTGTATCAATCATTGCACTCGTCATACCATCGCTCTTTCACCAGCTTGCCATCTATATCGTGGCACCATCGGAAACGATGCGTTCTCTGTTATGGATCGGCTACTACGTACGCGTCATCGCGGCACTCAGCTTCATCATCGGGTCCATCAACGTAGTCCGTCTTGATCCTGCGCCGTCGCGCATTCTACGTGTGATCGCAGCACTGATACTCGCAACGCTCGCTGCCGGTTCCGGAGGAGAATTCTACGGTCATCACTTTGTTTTTGCAGTACCGGTGTTCACAGCACTCATGCTTTTGTGGCTCCATTCAGAGAGAAATCCACGCACAAACCGATTGGCAGCAGCCGTCATCATTTTCATTTTTGCTACGACGTTCTTCCATACTCGAAGGAATAACGCAGAAGCCCTACGACTAGCAGACAGTTCAGTACCTCATCTGACCGCTTCGGAAATCGACAGAATTTTGGATGCATGCGGACAAGACCGGTATATGCACATTGGTGGACTCACAAGCACATTCGGCTTTACGAAGCACTCACCTCTCGGGCCTCTGTTCTGGCAAAGAAATGATTTGCTGGATGACAAGCACGCGTACTTTCAAAAGTCCGTCTTGAGTGCTCTCAAGCAAGCGGACACGGTTCTCTACCGCGAAGACCGTCTTGGAGATATCTACGATGAAGTTCATGGCTATCTGACGACGTACTTCAGCAGCACGCCGCCAAGCTGCGCAGGGGCAGTGGAGACCACTCTTGATGGCCAACTACTGTTCCGCAAAGGCTCGCGGGGCTAATTGGGCAGAGAAAGCGTTTCTGGTACCATGACAGTATGAGCAAAGCAGCTATCATCGGCGAACTGTGGAGATTTATGAAAGCACGCAAGAAGTGGTGGCTCCTTCCTATGATCATGATCCTCGTGATGTTCGGCTTGCTCATGGTATTTGCTCAAACGTCCCCTCTTGCGCCGTTTATCTACACGCTGATCTGATGAACCTGCCGACTCCCCTGAAACAACTCTGGAGCGGCTGGATGGCCGTCAGTCACGCCATCGGCGTAGTGATGAGCTCCATCATTCTTACAATTCTCTGGGTCTTGGTCTTTGGCGCTTACGCCATCTTCCTCAAGATTCCATCGCTCTTCGCAAAGAAAACGACACCTGCCACTTTTTGGTGGGACGTCTCAGGGGAAGTATCTGATTTCCAGCACCAATTTTAATGGGAAAGCCAGTCTATATTCTCGGCCTTTCCTGTTTTTACCACGATAGTGCCGCTGTACTCCTACGTGATGGCGAGATTGTCTTCGCCGCGCAAGAAGAACGCTACACGAGAAAGAAGCAGGATGAGAACTTCCCAAAAAACGCAGTCGATCATGCGCTCAAGGCAGCTGGTATCACCGTCGCTGACCTCACAGAGGTCGTATTTTACGAAAAGCCTTTCCTAAAATTTTTCGAACGTATCCTAGAAACACAGATCGACGTATGGCCGCGCGGATTTATCATGTTTCACCGCGCCATGCGCGAGTGGATGCTCAAAAAACTCTGGATTCCGCAAACCATCAAGAAGGAGCTGAGCTTTGATAAACCGATTCTCTTCACAACACATCACGAATCTCACGCTGCATCTGCCTACTACTGCTCCGGATTTCCCGACGCAGCAATCGTATCCGTGGACGGCGTTGGTGAATGGGCAACCACAACCATAGGACACGGCCAGGGGAAAGATATGAAACTGCTTCGCGCTATTCACTTCCCGCATTCGCTTGGCCTTCTGTACTCCGCTCTTACGTACTACCTAGGTTTCAAAGTAAACAGCGCCGAATACAAAGTCATGGGACTCGCTCCGTACGGTGAACCAAAGTATATGAAGGAGATGAAGACCCTCATCCATGTGAAAGATGATGGCAGTTTCGAGCTCGATATGTCGTACTTCACGTACGAGTACGGCCTCACGATGACGGGAAGAAAAATCGAGAAGTTATTTGGTCATCCAACGCGAAAAGGTGAAGAAAAATTGGAACAATTTCACAAAGACGTTGCAGCATCGCTCCAGCAGATTACAGAAGAAGTGATGCTCAAAATCGCAGCCGAAGCGAAGAGGCTTACAGGATCAAAATATCTGTGCCTTGCCGGAGGAGTGGCACTGAACTGTGTAGCAAACGGCAAAATTCTGCGCGCAAAGCTGTTTGATGACATCTTCATCCAACCTGCGGCAGGCGACGCCGGAGGCGCTCTGGGAGCGGCATTAGCGGTCTGGCACAAGAAGTATGAAGGCGAGCGACTACCGCGGCTTGGTAACGTGTATCTCGGTAATGAATATTCAGAATCTGAGTTCGAAACATTTCTCAAACAGGAGAATCTACCGTTCGAAAAACTGACACAAGAAGCAATCATCGAGAAAACGGCAGGACTTCTCAGTGGCGAGAACGTCATCGGTTGGTTCCAAGGACGAATGGAATACGGACCGCGCTCACTCGGTAACCGCAGCATCATCGCCGATGCACGTAATAAGGAAAACTGGCAGAAAGTGAATGTGAAAATTAAATTCCGCGAGTCGTTTCGGCCTTTTGCCCCAACGGTGCTCGAGGAAAAAGCAAAAGAGTACTTCGACCTCGACCGAGAGAGTCCGTACATGCTCCTCGTAGCCGATGTTCACGCAGCAAAACGACAGGAAATTCCAGCTGTGACACATGTCGACGGTTCGGCACGCATTCAGACCATCCGTGCGGATCAAAATCCAACCTATCATGCACTCTTGTCCGCATTCCAGAAGCGCACCGGCTGCGGTGTCATCATCAATACGTCGTTTAATGTCCGTGGCGAACCGATCGTTGAGTCTCCGAAGGACGCACTCAACTGCTTCTTGAACACAGATATGGATTATCTAGTGCTCGGCACCTGCCTGCTTGAGAAAACAAAGATGCCAAAGGACCGCCTGAAGGGTCGGGAGCAGTATCTGCAGAGCTTCCAGCTAGATTAGGCCAAAAACGTCTATACTAGATCTTGTATGTGCGGCATCGCAGGCTTCATCGGCGAGGACAGGAGCAAAATCGAACGGATGACACAGTGCCTGATGCACCGTGGCCCGGACGGTAATGCAGTGTGGATGGGCAGCGGCGCTTCACTAGGGCAAGCACGCCTTGCGATCCTGGATCCCACACCCGCAGGCAATCAGCCGATGTGGAACGACTCAAAAACTATTGTCATTACCTACAACGGTGAGATTTTTAACTACCGCAGACTGCGTGAATCGGAAGGACTCGTCTGCAAAACCGGAACGGATACCGAAGTTCTCCTGAAACTATACGAAAAACATGGCATCGACTTCGTAAAAAAACTTCACGGCATGTTTGCGCTCGCAATCTACGACACACGCACGAAAACATTGCATCTTTCGCGTGATGAATCGGGCATCAAGCCGCTCTATCTCACGTATGTCGGAGGTAATCCTCACTTCGCATCGGAAATGCGTTCGCTCATGTCGGCACTTCCATCAAAACCGGCGATCAACTTGCGCTCGATGTCAGCATTCATCCGTCTGCAGTACGTTCCAGGACCTGAAACAATGTGTGAAGGGATTGAATCCTTGGCTCCTGGAGCCATTATTTCATGGAAAGACGGACAAGAGACGCGACGAAGTTTCACAGCCGATATTGTCACACCGACCATCGAATCAAAGGCACAATTTTCACGAGAATTCCCAGAACTCATGCAACAAGTGGTGACGGATCACATGATTGCGGACAAACCGATCGGCATTTTTCTCTCAGGCGGCATGGATTCATCCATCGTCCTGCATCACATGGTGAAATCATCAGCGACTCCGGTAAAAACATTCACCGTTCGCTTCGAAGCAACGGAAGCCGAGGACGCCGCGCGCTTCAACAGAGACGCGGAGCTCGCACAAATGACTGCAAAGTACTACGGCACTGATCATGAGGAACTCGCACTCACCGCTGAGCAGTATCGAAGTATGTATCGTGACACATCGCGCGCTGTGTCACGATACATACTTCGATACTGCTCAGCG
>JAKFXO010000099.1 GCA_021731345.1 Candidatus Peribacterales bacterium
CTGGAGGAAGAGCTCATCGAACTTTCCCCGGAAGACAGTGCAAGCATGCTGAAAGAACTCGGCATTTCATCTTCAGGATTGGATCGGCTCATTCATGCAGCGTACGAAGCACTGGGACTACAGACGTACTTCACCGCTGGCGTCAAAGAAGTGAGGGCATGGACTGTTCGCATTGGCGCTGGTGCGCCAGAGGCTGCAGGCGTCATTCACACAGATTTCGAAAAAGGCTTCATCCGCGCTGAGACAATCTCGTACAACGATTTTGTTCAAGCTGGATCAGAGCAGAAAGCCAAAGAATCAGGAAAGATGCGTACCGAAGGAAAGGAATACATCGTCCAAGACGGTGACGTCATGCATTTCAGATTCAATGTGTAATTACGCAAGAAAAAGCTAGTGCGCGCTTCTTGCGGACAATGCGGGCGGGAATATACTTCATCTCCTCTCTCCCCCTCGGACACATGAAAGCACTCTCCACTTTTCTGACAGGCGCCGTTCTTCTCGGCTCTGTTTCCCCTGCACTTGCAGCAACACGAACAACGGAAAACAGTCAGTATCAGGCGGCAATCTCGTATGTTCAGGAAAGCGGCATCCTTTCTCCTTTGTCAGACGGACTCATGCACCCTGAGCTCCTGATCTCGAGACAAGATGTTGTCGTGAGTGTAGTTCGTGACGTCTACAAAAATGACATCAGGCCAGATTGTTTTGATCGAATTTCTGGGAACCTACCTGCAACATTCTCACACCTGTTTACTGATGTTTCGCTCTCGAATGCACAAGCAAAAGAGATTTGTGTTGGCATGTTTGTCAGCCTCGTGGAAGGTCAGAGGGATGGCTCGTTTGTGCCTCAGGCAAGCGCAAATCTCGTTGACGTCGCAAAAGTAGTGACCAAGGCATATGGCATCGCACCCCTTCCAAGCCTACGCATTCAGTCCGGCATTCCGTGGCATGAGCCATTCTGGTTTGCACTCGCAAAAAGAAATGCGATCCCAGAAACAGTGAAAAGTCGTAACTCGATGCTGACGCGTGGTGAATTTGCCGAAATTTTGTACCGCATCAAAGACGAGCGTCCGACTCAAGGCTTCCGCTACCAGCCAACGATGGTAAAAGACCTTGCGCAGGGGTCACCGGTCACCGAGGTGCAAGATTCATTTACCTATCCGACAGTTTCCGTTGTGGACTCTATTGCCACCTCTACTGATATCAATCAACTCAGTAGTGGCCTGCTTCTGCAGATGCACGTCGAGGAGCGTAGAATCGCACGACTTGAAGAAGTGAGTGTACAAGGTAAAAGCGTTCTTTTTGGCTCTCCTACTGCAACAAACGACACGCTGCATCCATCGTATTGACACTTTGTACTCACCTATCGGTACACTCTTGACCTATGAGCAATACGAATCGCATGAACGGTTTCCCGCAGCCAGAAACTGCTGTGCGCTATGGTGTGGCCGAAGGCCGCCCTGTGAATAAGAGAACCAAGACAATGGATAGTGATCGCCGGCTTGTTGAACAGCTTACTTCCGGTGCTACGCCCGATGGACAGCAATTAGATGACCAAGACATGAATGTACTTCATGGCATTGTTCGAAATCGTGCAGACCGCCTCAAACAACTTGCCGGAGGAAGCACGGAGATTCGTGAAAGAGCTTATAAGCAAAGGGTTGATATGCTTCGTCGTTCCACTACTGGCAAGCTTCAGCGTTTTGAAGAGATGGAAAAGTTAGCCTGACGTCAGAGCATCCTATCCGTACACTTGAATCATGGCGTTTATTCCACGTGAAGAATCCTTCGTCTGTGAACACTGCGGCATAGCCGTAGAGCCGCTTGGCAAAGGAACATACCGGGACCACTGTCCAAGCTGCCTACATTCGAAGCATGTAGACCGTGATGGACCCGGCGACCGACTTTCAAGTTGTAAGGGTCTCTTAAAACCAATCGGCGTTGATCAGGACGGAAAGAAAGGATTGGTCATCCTCTATACATGTGAAAAATGTCGAAAAAGCTCACGGAATAGGGCTGCGCCCGATGATAAGATCATCGAATTTATGAAGAATATGTAAGATGTAAGGAAATATATATTTTCTTACTGTATCTATTTTGTATTCAGTTTTTCTCTCTTCATAGAAGGCTAAATTTAATCTATGTCTTTTAATTATTACCACCAATCGTGAATGATGACAGAATTTGCTGCTGCAGAGCGGGTTTGAGACTTAGCGTCTCAGCAACATTACCGGAAGGCGCACTTTCACCCGGCTTGGCTGAAGGTTTGATAGCCAGTTTCGGTTGTCCTTTCGCTTTCTCGATCACCGTCACGGTGAAGAGTCCTTTGGATACAGCCTCAGGCGACATCTTGCCTTCGAACGCTGCATCCATACCTTTTTCTTGGACGAACTCACGGACAGCATCTTTCGCTTTTTCCTGTGCCTTTGGCTCAGACTCTAGGGTCAGCTTCGCCTCGGCAAATTCTGCATTCTTTTCCATCTCGCGCTCCAAATCCTCAGGGCCTTTTACCTTATCCCGAAGACGCTCGTATTCTTCAGGACTACGAAGACGTTTGCGAATCTTCTCGCGTTCCTGCGATGGCAATCTATCCATGAATGCATCAGACATACATGCATCCTACATTTCATCATTTCCGCTGACGAGTCCTGAAAATAACATCGCTTGATCAAGTCGTTCTCGAAATTGCTCCAGCAGTGTCGTCAGTGAACTTGTTTCACCATCTTCATCAACTGTGACTCCATGACGATTGTGCGCATTCAAATCCCTCGCTCCTGGCATTTTCCTACCAAGTGCCAAAAACATGTCTTCGGATGAAAGGTCTCTCTCTCGGAGAATAGACATACGAGGAGGGTGAAATGAAAGTGGGCGCATTCTAAGCACACCTTTTACCAAGTCAATGAAAAAGCCGGCTATGCCGGCTTCTTCTCTTACGAATGCGATAAAAGGGTTCAGCCGCAACCAGAGGTAGCGCCACAATCCATGCAGAGTTCACAGCTACCGTTTCGCTTCATCTTGGTGCTGCCGCAGCCTCCGCAGATAGAGCCTGTATAGCCCTGAAGCTTGGCCTGATCCGCAGACAAGCCTGCGGTATCTGCATCCGCAACTGCTGCGACTGCTGACTTCAAGATGGACTGAGGCAATCCTTCATCGACCACAGGAAGACTCATGGCAAACGCATCTTTGCTCTTCGTACCTTCAGCGTATGCGCGGTCGACAAGGTCACCGTTGTGGAAGCGCTTGGCCTTATCCTTGGTGAGGAACTTGAGTGCGAGCCAGCGACCGAGGTAGTCCATGAGGGACTTCACCATCGGAATTTCACGGTTGGTCGTCATTCCCATCGGCTCAAAGCGTGTATGCACAAGCTTGTCACACAGAACCTCAAGTGGAACTCCGTACTGCAAGTTCATGGAGAGCGAGAGAGCAAGTGTGTCCATGACACCAGAGAGCGTCGAACCTTCTTTGCTCATCTTGATGAAGATCTCACCTGGGTTACCGTCCTCGTACATACCAACGTGGAGGTATGCCTCGTGTCCGGCAACGGAGAGTTTGTGGGTGATGCTGAGACGCTCATCTGGAAGCTTGCGACGGCGTGGCACTTCCTTGATGACGATCTTCTCGACAATCTGTGTCTCAACTGTTTCCTCTTTCTTGTCGTCAGACTTGTTGCTGAGAGCTTGGCTCATCTTGGAGCCGTCGCGGTAGAGAGCATTGGCCTTCACGCCGAGCTTCCACGACAAGTAGTACGCTGACTTGAAGTCCTCCACCGTAGCCTCGTTTGGGAGGTTCACGGTCTTGGAGATGGCTCCAGAGAGGAATGGCTGGGCAGCAGCCATCATGCGAATATGGCCTTCTGCTGTGATGAAACGCTTGCCGATCTTGCCGCACTTGTTGGCGCAGTCGAAAACTGGGAGATGTTCAGGCTTGAGCTTCGGAGCACCTTCGATCGTCATGTGTCCGCAGATCGCGGTGTTTGCTTCATCAATCTGAGCAGATGTGAATCCGAGTGCGCTGAGAACGTCGAAACTGACATCATCAGTCTGTTCTTTCGTGAATCCGAAACGCTTCATAGCCTCGTCGCCGAGCACCCACTTGTTGAAGGCGAAACGAATATCGAAGACTTGTGGCAGGTTCGTCTCCACTTTTGCGATGTCCTCATCTGTGAAACCTTTCTGCTTGAGAGATGCACGGTTGATGTGCGGAGCGCCTTCCAAGGAAAGAGTTCCGATGACGTACTTCATGATGTCAGCCATCTCGTCATCGGTGTAGCGCAGGGCCTTGAGCGCTGGGCGAATCGACTGGTTTGCGATCTTCATGTATCCACCTCCAGCAAGCTTCTTGAATTTCACAAGTGCGAAGTCAGGCTCGATACCGGTCGTGTCACAGTCCATGAGGAGTCCGATGGTTCCGGTCGGTGCGATTACCGTAGTCTGAGCGTTGCGGTAGCCGTGCTCTTCACCAAGTTCGATAGCCCTGTCCCATGCGTCTTTTGCAGCCTGCAAAAGGTCTGGTGGACAGAGCTCCTGATCGATGGCGACTGGCTTCACGGCAAGGTCTTCATACTCAGAGTCTGAAGCCTGGTACGCAGCGCGACGGTGGTTACGCATCACACGCAGCATCGACTCGCGGTTTTTGTCGTAGCCTGGGAATGTGCCAAGTGCCTCTGCCATTTCGGCAGACGTAGCGTAGGAATCTCCCGTCAAAATAGCAGTGATAGCGGCAGCGTAGGCGCGGCCGAGTTCGGAATCGTACGGAATACCCATCTGCATGAGCATGGCGCCGAGGTTGGCGTAACCAAGGCCAAGTGTACGGAAGCGGTAGCTGAGTTCGGCAATCTCTTTGCTTGGGAACTGTGCCATGAGCACGGAGACCTCAAGCACGATGGTCCACAGGCGGACAGCGTGACGGAAGCTTGCGATATCAAAGCTCTTCATTCCTTTGTCGTCCTCCGTCGTGAAGTGGAGGAGGTTGCAGGACGCCAAGTTACACGCCGTGTTATCAAGGAACATGTACTCGCTGCATGGGTTCGAAGCATTGATGCGGCCATCGGACGGACACGTGTGCCAGTCATTGATGGTTGTGTCGTACTGCACACCTGGATCAGCGCAGCTCCATGCGGCGTAGGCAACCTGGTCCCAGAGGGCGCGAGCCTTCATCGTCTTTTTTGGCTTTGGTGCGCGGTTTTCGGCAGCAGCCTTCTTGAGCTCAGTCCTCCAGTACAAGTTCCAATCACTGTCGGATTCCAGAGCCTTGAAGAACTCGTGTGGGATACGAACAGAGTTATTGGAGTTCTGACCGGAGACCGTTCCGTATGCCTCGCCGTTGAAGTCCGTGTCGTAACCCGCTTTCGCGAGAGCTGCGACTTTTTTCTCTTCGTTCACTTTCCAGTTGATGAACTCCTCGATATCCGGATGATCCAAGTTCAGACAGACCATTTTGGCGGCGCGACGTGTCGTACCACCGGACTTAATGGCTCCAGCAGCGCGGTCACCAATCTTGAGGAAGCTCATGAGACCAGAGCTCTTACCACCCTGACTCAAAGGCTCGCCGTCACCACGCAGGTTGCTGAAGTTCGTTCCCGTTCCAGAACCGTACTTAAAGAGGCGTGCCTCGCGAATCCAAAGATCCATGATGCCTCCTTCGTTCACCATGTCATCAGCAACGCTTTGGATGAAACATGCGTGTGGCTGCGGGTGCGTATAGGCATCCTCGCTCTTCTTCACTTCTCCAGTCGTTGGATCACAGTAGTAGTGACCCTGAGCAGGACCCGTGATGTCGTAGGCATAGTTGATACCGGTGTTGAACCACTGTGGCGAGTTTGGAGCCGCCATCTGATGAACAAGCATGTATTTCAGTTCATCCTCAAATGTCTGAGCGTCTTGCTTCGTTGCAAAGTAACCGTAGTCCTCACCCCACTGCCTCCAACAACCAGCAAGACGACGAACCACCTGCTTCACAGACCTTTCAGGGCCCGTGATCGTAGCGCCATTTTCATCCTTCATAAGGTTTCCCTTCTCGTCATACTGCGGCACTCCTGCCTTGCGGAAATACTTGGATACAACGATGTCTGTTGCGACCTGACTCCAGGCGGCTGGCACTTCGGCGTCTTTCATTTCAAAGACGACGGAACCGTTCGTGTTCACGATGCGGCTTGTGCGGAAGGCATACTTCACCTGCTCAAGAGGATCCGAACCAGGGTTCGTAAACAGACGCGAGATCATGAGGCCTCGGCCAGTACGTTTTTCAGAGACTTGTTTGATCGCCTTTTTCTTGGCGCTCTTGAGGGTATCTGAACTAGCGACGAGAGGGATCTCACGGGCGTCAGAAACGGAAGATTGATTCGGGTTCATACGAGAGGGGGGAACACAAGATGTAGTGGTTACTTCTCATAACCAGCCACAACATCTCCGAATTTTACTCGTCCGGAAGAATTGTACAAATTCTCACAGGGTGAAAATTGGCAGGACTACCAGATGGGAGTTTTTGTCTCACAGAAGACAAAAAAGTAACGTCATGTTTTTGGGCAAAATAGTGCAGTAACACCATGACTAAATTGCGCTAGATCAATTTGATTTTCATGCCGCAAAAACTTGTCAAAAATTTATGGACGACCATCCATGGTAGGATGTCCCCATGAAAGCAATCGACCCCACGAAACCTCTCACGATCACCGTCATTGTGGCTGGAACAAACGAACCAAGTAATAGCAATATGCTGGCAGATACAATGATAGAAGGAATGAAAGTAGCTTTTCCCGGAATGATCGTGAATAAAGTCCGACTGAAAGACGTATCGATTGGACACTTCAATCTCGATTGCTACGGCCCTTCATGCCCCATTGATGGACTGACGCATGTGCAATCGTTCATTGAACAATCCGACGGAGTCATCATCGCTACTCCTGTTTGGAACTTCGGAGTCCCTGCACACCTAAAAAATCTCATCGATCGTATGGGTGCATTTGCCCTCGATCCTTCTCATTCACTGGGAACATTTAATGGAAAACCATTCTTTCTCATCTTCACTGCAGGCATGCCGAAAGCTGCATGGCCTTTCGTCCGAAAAACGGTGAGTCATGTTCCTATCGCACTTCAGTACTTCGGAGGATCAGTCCTAGGGACACTCTTTGAAGGAGGATGCACAAAAGGTCGTGGCGTCTTCGGACTCGTTGTCGATCAGCGTCCACAATCTTTATCGCTTGCAAAAGAAAAAGGTGCGGTATTTGCTAAGCAGGTGCAGAACTTCAAGCACACCGGAACATTGCCACTACGCTACGTATTGATCAAAAAATTTGTACGACTTTCTCAGCGTATCAAAAAGAAATTAGGGTTATAAAGATGCTGAGAATGAGTGGAAGGCATCATGACAAGAATAATTGACTTTTTAACGAATAATTGTATTATCTGAGGGCTGGCTTTGAACCCAGCACAATTCCCGAAAGGGCATGTGCTCGGTTGGTAGCCGGCATATGTTCTTTCACTTCACTCTCAGTGCCCGAAAGGGCGGAAAGGCAACTACCATGTTGCGAAAACTTCGGAGGACGAATCGAAAGGTGAACGAGGCTTCGATCGAAAGCATGTGGGGAAACCTCCACACTCTTTGGACCCAAGCCCCTCTGTCATTCATCGAACTCGTCCGAAAAGCTCGAACGCGGAAGCATCGGATTTTCAATGATCCGAGCACGTCATTCCTTGAATATTTCATCGATCCAAGGAGTAACGGTGCTGTTCACGACACGTATCGCGAGCTCATCGGTGCCTGCGTCGAGAACAATGGGCTCAAGATGGTCCTCTGTCGTCCATGGATGGACGATGGTGAACCGATCGACGAACGTGTGGCTCTGAAAGGTAACATGACCGGAACGCCGCACCTCGTCGATGGCGTGATGGACCTCCTCTTGCACCTGCAAGAGGAACACTACCCTGCGTTCGTTGAGTTAGTCCGACTCGTCCGTGACGAGAAGCCTGCGAGCAAATTGTTCGCTGGCACGATCGAAACGCTGGTTGCGTGCGGAGCCGCCGAAGTGGTGGACTACACGTATGAACTGGCGATGCAAGTGATCGCAGGTATGGACCCGAAGCCTGACCCACGTAAGCCGATCGTGATGCGTCGTGCACGCAAGCTCGTCGTCCGCGACACAGTTGCCTCAATCCTCAAGATCACCGCAAGTGGTCAAAAGGGTCTGGGATTCACTCTTGGCTGTCCGTACCTCGAGAGTCCGACTGAATGAAGTGAATGACCCGTCATGCTGAAAGACATGACAACCATTGAGACCCTGCACCTACCAAGGTGTGGGGTCTCTTCACAAAAATGAATGTCAGAACTGTTCAAGGTGATCGTCTTGGTTCGCTTTTGCTTGAGTGATTTCATTTCCACTTTTTTGACGCAAAAAAGTGGAGTAAAAAACAGTCGCTGTGAAAAAATATCCTGCGCATCAATCGCTCGGGAGCTAGAAAAGCGCAAACTCGGCCTACGGCCTCAAACATGCGCTTTTCTGTACGCTCCGCTCGCGAAGATGCGCGACGGAATTTTTTCAAGGCGACGACGTAGTGCTTCTTCAGTCTGTGACTCACGCCACGAACATTCAAAGACGTAGTCGAAAATTCCTTTCAACCCCACGTCCAGCACCCTATTGGGCACCGAACGGGTGTGGTCGATAACTAGCAGGTTAGGACTGGAGGGTAATGGGGGTTTGGGGGATCTAGGGAACCTGGTAAGGTTCCCTGGTCCCCTAAAAAGAAACCGAGAAACGACATATATGATCGTCTTTGGTTTTTTGTGCATCTAAAGTTGGCAACTTTCAGTACCTCGAACTCAACGGTTTTCTCTGCTCCGATCCCACCGCCGGAATTCCAACAAGTACTGCTTCTTCATCAATACATTTCTCCGCTCGAAACGCTTTCCACATTTGCTGACCGCCTTCGAAGAGAATACTCGAGATTCCATGAAAACCCTCTGCAGGCGTCGTCAGTGCCTTCCACAGTGCTGAGAAATCAATGCCTGTTTCCGTATGAGGGACTTCCATCACGCGCACGCCTCGTTTCATGAGTTCAGGAATCACTGCGCGAACAGCATCAGGCAAACCAGGCTTGATGATGAGCATGGTATTTGCTGCGTACTCATCACTCACAAGATTTGCCTCAAGCGGCATACGAAGTCGTGAATCAATGATGATACGAAGAGGTTGGTACGACGTAGGTAGATGGCGAATGGTGAGACGAGGATTATCCATGAGTGCAGTCCCGATTCCGATGAGGACAGCATCACACTTCGCACGGAGAAATTCGTGTGTCCATCGATCTTGCTCGGGCGTTGTGATCTTGAGAAACGTTCCATCCGGACCCGCGAATTCTCCATCAGGCGTACGTGCCTGTTGCATGACAATCCACGGCCTGCCTTTTGTCATGAGTGAAACGTAGCCACGGTTCAACCGAAGACAGTCCGCCGTCATGCCACTTGCGATCTCCACCATCACACCGCTCAATCGAAGAAGATCAATTCCTTTTCCAGCGACCGCAGGATTTGGGTCCACCATTCCGATAACGACGTTCTTGATCCCTTTTTCGATCAGCATTTGCGCACACGGCGGCGTCTTTTTTTTCTCATGGCAACAGGGTTCCAAATTCACATACAGAATATCTTTTGAATCAATTTTTTGATCAAACTTTTCTAGTAACTGACGCTCTGCATGAGCTTTTCCAAATGCTTCATGAAAACCTTCAGCAATGATTTTTCCATCACGAACAAGTACCGCACCGACCATTGGATTGGTACCTGTTTTCCCCCTCCCCTTTTCGGCGAGCTCAAGCGTGCGACGAATGAACGAATCGTGGCTCATCAAGAAAGAGTATGCAGGAAAATACTTAGCCACGCTCAGCTTCCATCACAGCAGTCAGATCGATATTCGAAATCTTGAGAAGCGAAAGAAGTTTTGTAAGCGAGGATCCGGCCGCAGCGAGCGCTACGTCTTTGCCGCTCTTGCGCAGAGCGGTCGAGAATGTGATCGAATCGTCCGCGAAGTCCACGGCTTCGGCTCCGATGCCGCCGCTACCGACAAGAGTGCGCTTGGCTTCCGTCGATGCGAGAATGGCGACAAGTCGTTCTTTGAACGCAGTCTCATCTGAGAGCACCGCGGCAACTTCATCGAGTGAGTAGCCTTTGGACTTGAGCGCGACGACGAACCAGTAGAAACACTGACCTGCTTCGTCGATAGCGTCTTTCTGCGTCTCTTTGCGGATCGCCCTGGAGAGCTCACCAGCTTCGCTCACAAAACGCCCGGCACAAAAGTCTGGGCCCTGTCCAAGAGCTTTCACAGTCGACGAAGTTTGGCTGCCACCGCTGGCACGTTCATCAATCTTGGAAGCGAGACTTACGAGCCAGTCGGCAACCTCGCCCCTCTTTTGCTCGGCATCCGGAATAGCTGAAGATGCCTCTGCAGTCTTTGAATCTGAATTAAAAGGCAGAATACGGACCACGTTTGACGTATCAGGATCCGGTTCGGCATTAAGCGGGGAGCTTGTGAGCAGGTCTCTAGCGCCGCGGGACATGAGGTCGGCACGCACGGCGTTCTGACTTTTTTCAGGAACTGAGATAGTAACAGACGACCATTCTTCGCCGTCTCTCGTCAGAAGCGGCGAGATGGTGGGGCCTTTCATGCCGAGATTGGCGAAACGCGACAACTCGGAGTTGCGCGCATTGAAAACGAACGTGACGAATCTGTTCACCGTTCGTGCGGACTCCAATGCGAGACCCATCTCGCGGAGCATGTCCCGAGACCTCCTGGATGCATTTTTGATATTGCTAGCGTACAAATCTGTCGTGATGCGGTCGAGATCAAGGTACGGGAGATCAAGCATGCTACCTGTCGGATAGGTGAAGGTCTCAACGATCTGGAGATCATTCTGACGAGCTGTATCCCCGGAACCGACAATTTCAAATGCGCCAACTCTTGGCTCTTGCGTGCGCCAATCATTGACGCGAGTATCGGCTCCTTCCGTTTGCCTGACAGGAGTCCGCACACCAAGGCCTGCAAGCGAACGCTCTGCGAGACCTGCATATTTACTGAAGATGAGACGACCGTCGAGATCAGCCTCAGTTTCGACCCTGGATTCATTCGGCACCAAAAATCTCATCCGGCATTCGCCGATATTGAGCGATACGAGCTTTTGAATATCGGACTGCACACCTAGTGACATCGTTGCGATATCGGCTTCAGCAAGAACATCGGAACCCACGAGGATGCCGAGCGACTGCTGCTGGAAAAGCTCAAGCTGCGTCGAGAGCGCATCAGCGCCTTTGACACCTCGAAAGATAAAGTCACCTTGTTCGATTTGATCACGGCGATCGAAGCCATTAGCCACTTTGTCGTACCCTGCAGCGAGCAGGAGGCCGCGAACGCTGTTGCGAGGGCCTGAGCCCTCAAGCGCGTTTTTAGGGAGGATGACGTACTGTTTTTCTGCGGAGTTCATGGGGGGATTGGGGGAGTCGGAAGAAAAACTTCTTGGGGGAGAAGCGTATGAATCGGGATCTGCAGAGGCTTACTGATTCTTGGCCTTCTCGAGATATTTCTGCAGAACTGATACCGGCTTCTCACTCGGGGTATAGGTCTCGCTTTGCGCGGGAGGCGCACTAGAGACCATACGATGATGTCGATGGGCGTTGAGGACTTTTCTGTATCCACCCTGTCCGTTCTCCAAAAACTTTCCAACGCGTGTCACGGTCGTGGTACTTGCTCCGGTATTCTTTGCGATCTCTCGATACGTAATTCCCTGCGCCAACTGCTTCGCCACTTCAAACCTCTCACTCCATGCCTGAAGCTCAGAGAGAGTTGCAATATCGCGGAGGAAATTAGCCATCTCCTCTTCGGTATTGAGCTGGGTCATGGCTGTGCACAGGGCACGGAACCATGGTTCCTTGTTCCAGCTGTCGTCGGTGAAGCGTCGTTTTCCCATAGGGGAGGCATAGTAACTCGCTAATACAAGCGTGTCAACTCGATAACACAAGATGCACAAGAAAAAAGCCCCACTTTGGGGCTTCTTTCTGTCTCACATGCGATTTATTTGCCACCCTGACGTGCTGCGATGACTTCATCAGCAACGTTCTTGGAGACCTTTGCGTAGTGGCTTGGTTCCATGGAGTAGCTTGCGCGACCCTGGGACATGGAGCGGAGTTCCGTTGCGTAACCGAACATGGCTGCGAGAGGAACGTCAGCGAGAACTGTCTTGGCCATACCGCGGGAACCAGTGTCTTTGATAAGACCACGGCGCGCGCTGATGTCACCCATCACGTCTCCGAAGTAATCCTCCGGACACACGATTTCGACCTTCATGATTGGCTCAAGGAGAACCGGCTCTGCCTTGCGACAAGCGGCCTGAATACCGATGGACGAACAGATTTTGTACGCCATTTCGGAGGAGTCCACGTCATGGGACGAACCGTCTGTGAGCTCAACTTTGATGTCTACCATTGGGAATCCTGCAACGACACCACGGGAAAGACCTTCCTGGAAACCCTTATCACACGGCGAGATAAATTCGCGTGGGATACGGCCTCCAACGACAGAGTTCTCGAATTCGTAACCCTTGCCTGGCTCCTGAGGATAGACGGTGAAGAGAACGTGTCCGTACTGTCCACGACCACCCGTCTGCTTGATGTACTTTTCCTCATGGTCGACGCTCTTCTGAATCGTCTCGCGGTAGGCAACCTGTGGCTTACCGGAGTTGCTCTCCACCTTAAATTCGCGGCGCATACGATCCATGATGATATCAAGGTGAAGCTCACCCATTCCTGCGAGGATGGTCTGACCTGTCTCTTCGTCCGAGCGGACGCGGAGTGTTGGGTCTTCTTCCACGAGCTTCTGGAGAGCCATACCCATTTTCTCTTGGTCGGCCTTCGTCTTTGGTTCAATAGCGAGCGAGATCACAGGTTCAGCGAACGTGATGCTCTCGAGGCGAATTGGGTGATCCTCAGCAGAGAGTGAGTCACCCGTGCGGGTGTCCTTGAGTCCGATCACAGCTCCGATGTCACCTGCTTCGATCTGATCGATTTCGGTGCGGTTATTGGCGTGCAAACGAACAAGGCGTCCGATGCGCTCTTTGTTACCTGTGCGAGTGTTGACCACGTACGATCCCGACTTCAGGACTCCGGAGTACACACGAACGAAGATAAGGCGTCCGACGAATGGGTCAGTTGCGATCTTAAAAGCAAGAGCAGCAAGTGGCTCGTTATTATCTGGCTTACGCTCTTCTTCTTTGTCCGTATCTGGGTTCACACCCTTCACCGGAGGAGCGTCGAATGGGTTTGGCAGGAAGTTCACGACAGCGTCGAGAACAAGCTGCACACCCATGTTCTTGAGGGATGATCCACAGAGAACTGGGAACGTCTTACCGGCAACAGTGCCCTGACGGAGAGCGTCGAGGAGCTCTTCTTTTGTGAGAGTTCCGTTGGTGAGGAACTTATCCATGAGTTCTTCACCTGCACCTTCGGCTGCCTTCTCCATCATGATGGCGCGGTACTTCTTCACCTCTTCTTTCATATCATCTGGGACTGGGTGGTGAACGTGCTTCTCACCGTGCTCACCCTCAAAGGTCACCATCTCTTCATTGATGAGATCGATGATCGCCTTGAAGTCGCTCTCAGCTCCGACTGGAAGCTGGATAGCAACAGCGTTCTTGGAAAGACGTTCGTGGATGCTCTGGAGAGACATGTAGAAATCACCTCCAATTTTGTCCATCTTGTTGACGAATGCGAGACGTGGGACGGCGTACTTGTCAGCCTGGCGCCATACAGTCTCAGACTGTGGCTCGACTCCCTGGGAGCCGTCGAACACTGCAACGCCTCCGTCAAGAACTCGGAGTGAACGCTCCACTTCAGCCGTGAAGTCCACGTGACCTGGGGTGTCGATAAGGTTGATGACAGTCGTCGTGTCGACGCCCTTGAACTTACTCTTCCACATACACTGTGTTGCTGCAGACGTGATCGTGATACCGCGTTCGCGCTCCTGTTCCATCCAGTCCATCGTTGCTTCACCCTCGTGCACTTCACCGATCTTATAGTTCTTACCGGTGTAGAAAAGGATGCGCTCAGACGTGGTGGTCTTACCGGCATCGATGTGAGCGATGATTCCGATATTGCGTACGTTCTTTAAGTCCATACAAATAGGAGAAAAAAGTGGAAGCGTGATCGTAGGGAAAGCTCCTCTATCAATCTAGCCGAGGCAGTATAGGGAATGAACGAACCTGTGAAAATAGAAAACACGCGCCTTTTAGTTAGTAGAAATGCAATAAAAAGAAAAACCCGCGTTGTGCGCGGGCTTGTCTGTCTCATATTCATAGTGATTAGCCCATCTTCGCGAAGTGCGCGTACGCCTTGTTGGCCTGAGCCATTTTGTACACGTCTTCCTTCTTCTTAATTGCAGATCCCTGCTCAGCAGATGCATCGAGAAGCTCAAGAGCCAATTTCTCAGCCATTGGGATTCCCTTGCGGTCACGAGCAGCGTTCAGGATCCAGCGGATCGAGAGAGACTGCTGACGCTTTGGGGTCACCTCCGTTGGAACCTGATACACAGCTCCAGCGATACGCTTCGGACGAACCTCCACGAGGGGCGTTGCGTTCAGGAGAGCTTTTGCAAAGATCTCCAGTGGTGGATCCTTCGTACGAGTCTTGATGATAGCGAGAGCATCATCGAGAATTTTGCGTGCGGTGGACTTCTTTCCCTGCTTCATGATGCAGTTCACGAACTTCTCCATGAGAGGATCGGAACCTTTAGGGATGTACTGTTTCGGGAGAGTAGACATGCGAGTGGTAGGAGACGAAGTGGAGGATTAAAGATTTACTTCTTAGGCTTCTTAGCTCCGTAGAGCGAGCGACCTTGCTTACGGTCGCGAACACCTTCTGTGTCGAGCACACCGCGGACGATGTGGTAACGAACACCCGGAAGGTCTTTCACACGGCCTCCGCGGACAAGAACAACGGAGTGTTCCTGAAGGTTGTGACCTTCTCCTCCGATGTACGCCGTGATTTCTTCACCATTGGTGAGACGGACACGAGCGATTTTACGGAGAGCGGAGTTCGGTTTCTTCGGCGTCATGGTTGTGACCTTCAGGCAGACACCGCGCTTTACGGGCGCTCCGTGACGGAGTTTCACACGCTTCATCTTGAGCGCGTTCCAGGTGTGCTGGAGGTTAGGGGCCTTGGTACGACGGCGCTGAGAGTGGCGGCCGTGGCGTACGAGTTGGTTGATTGTCGGCATGTGGCGAGGAATGGTAGCGGGTAGAGTAGGGTGTCGTAAAGGGGGGCTAGTCCTTCTTTTTAGAATCCTTAGCTTCGGCCTTAGCGGCCTCCTTTGCCTCTTTGGCATCCTCAGCCTCTTTTTCAAAGCGCTGACGGAATGTGTGACCTGCAGGGATGAGACGTCCGATAATGACGTTTTCCTTGAGACCTTTGAGGTAGTCGATGTTGCCGGTTGTAGCAGCTTCCACGAGAACGCGGATCGTTTCCTGGAAGGAAGCACCTGCGAGCCATGACTCAGTAGCAAGCGATACGCGCGTGAGACCGAGAAGGAGCTGTTCGAATGTTGCCTCTTTCTTCTCGCCTTTCTTCTTAGACTTTGCGAGTGCAGTGTTGGCGCGGCGGATGTCGGCGATGTCGACGACTTCTCCTGCGAGAAGGTTCGTGTCACCGGAGTCGACGATGCGGACTTTGCTGAACATTTTGCGACCGATTATCTCAAGGTGTTTGTCGTTGATGGTCTGACCCTGGGAGGCGTAGATGTGCTGAACTTCCTGGATGATGTAGCTCTGCACA